>JBAVTY010000889.1:0-2067 GCA_049696495.1 Candidatus Nitrosopolaris sp. | reverse complement strand
AGCTCTTTATTTTAATTTACAAGGCCATCCCGAATGAATACGACAAATATATGCCAATAGTACAGCAAATGATAGATACATTTCAAATAAGTAACTCAACCAAATCGATAGACACCACACCACATGCTGGTTTCTTCTGACGGAACAGCATTATGTTTGACGTTTGATATCTTCTTTACTAACTTTGTATTTGGTTTAAGAGAATCATATCTTATCTTGAATAGCTCAATAACATTAACATTAGGAATATCTTGTTCTCCTTTTATCCAATAGATAACCCATCCTGATTGCGGAAGAAAATGATGCGCAGATACACGACCAGAATTAACTAAGTTATTTCTTACATCCATAGAAAACGGTAGGTCTGCTACACGATCACCATGTAAGTGTCCCATTTCTCTTTTGTTTAGCCGAAATTCTAGACCCCCAAACCTATGTGGCTCAGCGGTAACATTAGGTCAACTTAATAGCTCTTTCTTAATTGTATCGAGGATGTTACTCATAGACAAGAGATTACTTATAATTATATAATTTAGACCCATTATAATTATATAATTGATTACTTATAATTATAATTCATACGTTATCACAATTCCAAGTACTTACAGGTAACCTTCTTTTCTCTCTTTAATCAAGAACTTACAAACTAGATCCCCTTTAGCAGCTCTATGCGTCGTCTCTACTTCAGCCCCTAGAATTTTTTCGAACAATTCAGTTTCAGCGGAACATGCTTCCCAATGCTTCTCAGCTATGTGTATGATTGGGCAGTTTCGCTGCTTGGGAGGAGATTGCGCATGGTGTCTATGCATTAGCAGATTTCGCATCAATAACAGACCCACACACAGCAAAAACATACATGATGCTTTAATTAGAAGAAGGATATGGACACCGGAAGGAATACTTCCAATAGTGACTGTTAGTTATAGTACGTAAAAAATTTCCTTGGATCGAAAACACATATGACCGGTATGTATAATTCTGATAACAGCATCATGTGGCAAAAAATGGTCCAGTTTATACATGGTCCATTTACAAGTATGCCCATTTCCATGTTCGGATTCAATATATTTCAAGCTGTCATTGGGTGAAAGCTACATTCCTCGCAAAAGTAGTCAAGATAGATACCAAGATGCTGTAGAGCTTGGTCTAATAATAATCGCTATTCAGATGCCGGAATTTAGTGATGCTGTCCTTCTTGTCGCCACCTTCGTTTAGCTGTGGTGTGTTGCGTATTGTTCAATTTGGAGGTAATCTGGAAAAAAGTATTAAAGAAATAACTGAAGATGTAGGCTAACATGAAATGACCAAATCATATAGTCTTTACAAAACCATCTGGAGACAACAAGAGTTAATGATTCGAGATCACAGTGATATTTTAGTAGCTATAATCACAATTATAGGATTGGTATAGGCACCAGCAATGTACTTCTTAGGTTCGAGTGTTAAAGCTTCACCATCAAGCGAAGGCCAAACACCATCTACGACACTAACAGTTTTGCCCTTGGTACAAACTGGAAATACACAAAATCATTTTGTGATTGATAAATCGCAATTTAAGAAAGCACCAGAATTTACCGGAGTTACTGGTTTTGTTAACACACCAGCTCCTATAAATCTAGCAGACCTCAGAGGAAAAGTTGTACTTGTTCACTTCTGGACGTACACTTGCAGTAACTGTATCCACACCATTCCTTATCTAAATGATTGGTATCAAAAGTATTCTAACAAAGGTTTAGTTATTGTTGGTGTTCAGACACCTGAATTTGACGATGAGAAAAATATTGATAATGTAAAAACAGCTGTCAATGGCTTTCAAATAAAATATCCAGTAATTCTGGATAACAAGTATGCAAATTGGAATGCATATGGCAACAATTACTGGCCAAGAGACTATCTGGTCGATAACCAAGGAGACATACGCTACAGCCATATTGGTGAAGGTGGTTATGATCAAACCGAACAGATGATTCAGTCGCTGTTGGCCGAGGGAGTCACTTCTAAGTGACCACGAACACTTGATCGAATATCTCTTTAAGCTAGTATGCCTACTAGATGATATCCTATGCA
>JBAVTY010000888.1:0-2845 GCA_049696495.1 Candidatus Nitrosopolaris sp. | reverse complement strand
TCTGATAGGAGTAAACCTCACATAATTGACTAAATGATAGTCAGCTAAAGCTGTATAGATAAAATTAATTTGTCAAAAAGCCAAGTACTAGTTTACTGTAATTGCCAATTGATTAACTTACAATGCTTTTAAGCAGTCTTGATAGCTATAATAAAGACGAAAGCATCAAACCAGAACGATTATTCATCTGTCCATATTGCCCTAAATTTAGTACTTTGGTAGAAAGAGAATATCAACATCATATAGTAATGAAACATCCCGGTAGACCTGGATATCCCAATTTGGCAGTAGCGTGATAGGTGAATTGTTGACTCGTCTATCTGTGTGCGATGTCAACAAGAGATCGGTCCGCTACGCAGGTCTCCAACATATCTACGTAGGTCTCCAAGGCTGATGCCTATCGAACATACGAAATTGCTCTAACCTTTCGTCCAGGAATTGTTCGTCTCCTTGTCTTAAATTCTATTTAGCCAATTCTAAAATCGTATGCGTATTCTGAGGGGAACTAAACTTCGCTAGCAATATCCTCAATTCCTCTAACTTTTGAAGCTGATGAACATTAGGAGTCTGTGGGTTTGGTGGTGCAGCAAGAGGAAAGTGTCGCTGTGAGTTTTCGGGTCCGAACGAACTTGTAGTGTCAGCAATAACACGATTCTCAGAGGGATAGCTGCTATTCCATTGAGAACCTTTCTGCTTACGATACCATGACGGATGGCTTGCCAGGTACCGACCTGAACTTCTACCAACCATATACGCTATAAAAGGAACAATTTCGGATCTGCCTGCATGTATGTTAAAGTTATGTCTCTTAGCACTATATTTCCTGGTAAAATGTTCTGAACAGGTTGCGCATACATTAATTAGGTTGGTCTACCCATTTCCAATATAATTAATGAAGCTTTTTAACAGTTAGTGTTTAACGTAGCGCAACACTGCATTCAGTAGTAACCAATTCCAGACGTCTCTCTCGATGACGAAATGTTTATTCTGTTTTATGACTAGCTGCGTAGGGTAAGATCTAGACTTGCTATACCAAGTTTTAAAAGCAATGGGTCTTTATCGCGGTAATTGCAAGTACTATTCCCTCGTAATCTAATACATGATCCACAACATACCTTAGCCTATTTTGTAAAACAAAAAATTCCTCAAATTCGCTAGATAGCCAGATCAGATGGCGCGACCCATACTTAGACTGTACGTACTTAAGGCCGTTCGGTTTTGTCAGTACTAGATTTCAAATCTTTACCCAACCACAAGCCACACAAAATGACCAATATGTAGGTTATGATCACATGACTGCAAAACTAGCTCCTACGAACGTACAAACACAGCAAAAAATATAGCTTCGTGTAACCTATAGATTAGAGATGACTGTTAATGATCTTGAAATTCCTCCAAATGCAACAATAAGGCAGGGGTACGTGAAGTGTGGTAATCCTGATTGTCGAAATTCACATGGCCCATATCTTTATGCTTATTGGAAACAAGATAAGAAATTAAGGAAATTATATGTAGGCAAGAATCTGGAGGTTTTTAGACTTAGAAAGTTAGCCAAGGAAATAAAACTTAGACCAAGCCAATTAATCAAATTGAGGTTTATACAACAAGAGGCATCTAAAGATAATGTACTGGCCAAGCAATACTTCGAGAAATTAAGAAAGGAAGAAGTTAGTATCGATTGGGCTTACAGAGTATTAACCAACGGCATTCGTAAGAAAAGAATGTTAAAGATGATGGTGATTGCAGATGATAGACATTTCAGCTACCAAAACGAAAATGAACTTGTCCAGTCCATAGCTACAGAGATGCGAAAAGAAGGATTAGATATAGCTAATGAAGAGAGCCTTGACAGTTACCTAAACACGAAGTTTATGTAACTGCTATTAATCGAGCGCTTTTGCAGTTCTATATTTGAGAGGACCGGCTATACCGTACCTAGGTGCACAGCACACAGCAAAACTACGAATGAAGTTTGGTTAGAAAAGCAAGATCTCGCAGATACTGTACTATCAAATACTAGATTACGTTAAGTGATTCAGTATTTCATCACCTATCTCACATATGTCTTTAATATCAGTATCTATTGATATTTCTGGAATAGCAGCTTTTACTTTAAAAACAGATTTAGGATTTTCATGAAATTTATTATAATGTGAATACACATTATCTCTTGATACATTGTCTTTTCGAATCTCCGCAACCCTGTATGCGCATGTTTCAAATTTGGCATTCAGAATAACTGAAATGATATTGTAATCTTTTTCTTTGAATTTGTTAATCCATGTGGGATTTGTTGTATGTGAGCCACCATCGTATAATTCGCCCACGACATTTTCCCTTCCCAATACCTCGTTAAGCGATATAACTTCATCATTTGCGTTCAGATCTAAATCTAGTCCAGCTGAATCTGGTAACTTTTCTTTAAGGTATTTTCCAACAGAAGTTTTGCCAGACCCCCATAGGCCCTCTGAGAATTATCAAGCGTGGCATGTAAATGCAAAAGTCTATTACATTTTATTTGGTTTTCGTGTTGATAAATCCTCGTAAGGGTGAGAAGAACTAGAGACAATCAATTACAATATCTGCAATGGAAAGTAGAATACCTTAGAAGTGACATAGTAATTAGAGGTTCAAAAGACTACGATGGATAATAGTATAGATGAACCATATCTGTTGATACAATCATCCAGTACAGATATTGCATTCTCTGTTGTAGCTTCATCAAATATGCCATATCCAACTATAAAGCGTGAGGCATCATCCAGATAGGCTATCAACCATTTGCATCTCCATCGGTCATCTTCAATGAGGTACCAGTCAGTATGCCACAAACTCATACTGTGTC
>JBAVTY010000887.1:0-2888 GCA_049696495.1 Candidatus Nitrosopolaris sp. | reverse complement strand
AATGTAGCTGAAGATGATAAATCTAAAAGCAAATTATTTGTAGAGAATATTGAAAATATTATTTCTAGCCATACTTCAGAATCTAGACTCCAATTTCCAGCTGCCTTTAATCAAGCTCCAGATTAACAGGTACGATGAGGTACGTGTTAATCATGCAGGAGTAAATAGAATTTCATCACAAATATTACAGATAAGATATTCAAAACGAGCAAGCAACTTCGATGAAACATAAAGCCCACACCCTTTAGGGGTGGGTACTCACGTAACGATCTTGGTAATCGCAATCGCAGGAGCTTACCAAATAACATTTCACTTCCTTGTACACAGGAATGCTAATCCTATGTGATGATGTGTACCCTTACGATAATCCTTAATACCACCTGAACCTGTGCGCGTTATATATATTACGCACCGAAAAATTCGTTTACTCAAATTGAGTCTAATCTATAGCTTAATAATATATGCTTCGCAGGATTAGGCTAATAGAATAAATTGTAAATCCAATGTATCTATATTGATCACATAGTAACATGAACGCTATGTGATTTATTACCATAACACAATTATTAACTAATTTAATAAGCATTCACAATGCAAAATAGAAATCAACGATTATTAGGATTGATTGCAGTTGCAATGTTATCCACAATGATAATCTCCGTAAGTGCATCACAAAAATCCTTCGCACAAAACCAAGTGACTCTTAACGGGGCAGGCGCAACCTTCCCATTTCCATTGATTGATACATGGCGTGTTGCATATCAAAAGGTTCACCCCGATGTAAACATTAACTATCAATCTATAGGAAGTGGTGGAGGAGTGAAACAATTTACTGCAAAGACAGTAGATTTTGGTGCCTCTGACGCTCCACTCACCGCTGAGGAACGACAAGCAGCTCCAGGGGCTGTCCAGATCCCCGAAACAATAGGGTCAGTAGCAGTAGCGTATAACATACCAGGAATTCCAACCAAGACATTGAAGTTTACAGGTCCAGTCCTTGCTGACATCTTTCAAGGTAAAATAACAAAATGGAATGATCCACAAATAAATGCGCTAAATCCTGGAGAAAATCTACCAGATGCTAACATTGTCGTAGTTCACAGATCAGATGGGTCAGGAACAACGTATGTTTGGACAAGCTATCTTTCAGATGCAAGTCCATCATGGAATCAGACCGTTGGGGCCTCAAAGTCAGTTCCATGGCCAACTGGAATAGGTGCACCAGGTAATGAAGGTGTCGCAAATGCTATTAAAGGATCACCCAATACCATAGGATACATAGAACTCAACTATGCTCTTACTACTGGTATACCTTATGCTCTCATAAAGAATTCTGCAGGCAAATTTATCGCACCTTCATTGGATTCAACTCAAGAAGCAGTCAGCAACTCGCCAATAGCTAAATCTCTTCCAGCAGGCGATCATTCATGGACCAAGGTCCATATGCTAAATTCACCAGGTTCAAACACCTATCCTATAGCAACTTTCACATATCTGCTCCTACCCAAAGACTTGAGCACCAATCCTGATTTAGATCAAACAAAAGCAAAAGCGCTTGTTGACTTTATATCATGGGCAATTACTGATGGTCAAAAAGCTGCAGCACAGCTAGGTTATGTGCCACTGCCTGCAGTAGTAGTGAAGCACAATCAAGACACACTGAAATCATTAACTTTCAAAGGAACTCCTCTCTACACAGGATCATAACACGGAAGTAACGCTTCCCAAGAAAACTGTTACAAAAACTCCTTTCTCTTTTATTTATCCATTTATCAGACTACTGGTCGTTACTTCTACATAATCAGCATATTAAGGCCTGGTTAGGAGGATGTGTTTATATTGTTACTTTAGTTTGAGATGGGGATGTTCACGTTAGTGATCTAGACGTGATCTCGTCGCCTTGTCTTAATGCCATAAAAAATTAGGTGCTATTAATAATAACAATACGTTGTCCAACATTGGCTGCCCTCGGATGGATTGTAAGTGATTCAGCTGTCTTTGGTAACTCTCTATTAGTTAGAAGATATTCGCGTAAATAAGAGGATAGGGGTATCGTGATATAATTTACTTTTTTTCTAGGATGGTAACGAAACCGCGGATTGTTTGATTTGTCGTATACCTCTAATTGTCATCATTCGTCCTGAGCGTCTAACTTTCTTATTAACAGCATCCACTGCCCATTTTTGACTTTTCTTCCTTATCTTTACTTATTCGTAGTCATATTGGCTCCGGCAGCCATTTCAGCACCAGTATTCCTTCTGATAAACCATTCTGCGCCATTGTAGTCATAATCCATTTTACAATTGTAAACTACTAATAATTAATACCAGCCTCTTATTTGCTAAACTGTGTTAATGTAAACAAGCATTAGAGCGGTTTTAGCGGCTGCAGGTTAGGGTAGTATCCTTTTTATCTTTTCGATATATTCTCGAGTAGATTCTTCCTCTTGTTTTTGTTTAATAACTGCAAGTTGAGCTTCTTCCATGTACCTAGCAAACTTGTTGATTTCAGTGAAGAGAATCGACCGCGCTAAACAAGTATGTCGGAGCTTTGATTAAACCTCTCTTATGGAGAAACTTGGCGAATGCTCCCATCTGTTTAAAATCTTTAGGAGAAATCCTGAAACTCACGTATTGGGGTTTGTCCTCTGGTTTATCACTATCTAAAGTTTTTATCAGCTCATTAGTCCGAGACATCTTCTAGAACAATATTACTGCTGTTTTCTCCTATTAAGTGTGCACTAGTCATGGCTTCGTAGAAATCATGCTTTTGATAGATTCAGTCAAAGCTTTCTAGAAGCACTTAACACAATGGATATTGAAGGAATCTAAGTACGTTAGACTGGCGTATATAATATATCGTGTTTTAAGAAATTCAAGAACACCACT
>JBAVTY010000886.1:0-5066 GCA_049696495.1 Candidatus Nitrosopolaris sp. | reverse complement strand
TCATTACGTGTGTGGAATTGTGTTATTCTTAAAGCTGAAGCATAACATACGATACTTGCCAATTCTTCTTCAGTAGTGCCTTGTCTTAATTCCTCTAATAGGGCATTAGCGATTGATTGTGGATCATAATAAACGAATTTCCAATCGAAGTAAGGAAGATTAAGGGAGTTACAAAGGTCCTATTGAGAAAATACCTAATCAAGTGGTCCGGCATATCTTCGTCTACCAACCTTCGATTGTGTGTAGCATAGCCCCATATCAAACATAACACAAAGCCTGTTGCAGCCATAATACCGCTGAAGGATATTACAACTATTCTATGAGTATCATATGTAGTAAGAAGTCCAGTAAAATACCCAACTAATGCGATAAAGAGTAAGAATAACAAGTTGATCCACGCTAGAGTAATGTCAGCCCGTCTTATGTGTTCGAAAATCCTATGGTAGCTAATCCAATACATACCTACTACCATGAAGCTTACGATGTAGTGAATTATATTCGGTATTAGTAATTGACCCAATCTTCGTGTCAGCTCCGACTCTGCTATATTGCTCGAAAAAGTTGGTATTTGGATCGACAATGCCATAAATGTAATAGAAAACGCAAAAAGAGCATCACTAAAGGAAACGTATTCAACTTTGATTTGATTTAGATTCAATCTATACACCACTGGAGCTTGAAGATATTTTCTGACATATAAAGTGAAAAAGCGATGATTGACATGCCGAAAATTGCAACAAAATTGGAAATTAAAACCCACTTTTAAGCTTGACAATTATATCCTTATAACATTCCTTTACGTTATCTAATAGGTTTAGTATATGGTCGGGGGAGTAGCTGTAAAAAAGATATTGGCAGCAATTGATAGATCCAAATATAAGGAAAAAATAATTGCCTATGCAATTTCCCTGGGAAAGGCATGGGGAGCGGAAGTAACAGCTATACATATTATCGATCCTGGTAGAGGTGTACCGGGCGGTAGAATCAAAGAAAAGGAAAAACAGAGAGAACAAGAAGCAGAAAGACCGGCGGAAGATTTACTCAGTGAGGCTGAACTACAGGCAGAGAAAGAAGGAATTAACCTAAGAAAAGAAATTGTCGAGGAATCCGATACCGTTGAAAAAGCAATTATTGACTATGCTAAGAAAAATAGTATCGATGTTATATTAATCGGTACTACAGGTATGAGTGCAGCGGAGGAGGTATTTCTAGGAAGTGTTGCAAACAATGTTATACACCACGCGCACTGCCCAGTGTTTGCAATCCGCTGAAATGTTCAGATTTGTCTGTTGTGATGTACCCACATTCTACCGATAAAACCAAAATATGAGACAAGTGCAAGGTGAGATGAAAAATAAGAGAAATACAGCTCACTTAGCTACTAGCATGCTCCATTACAATACATCCTGAATCTGCCGACAAACCAGATTTGATTGTGTGCGGTGCTTCAAAATGGTCTTCACCAGACAAAGTGCTCTTTTCAGGCTATAGGAATAGACAGAAGTGAAACGTAGTCCTTATGAGTAATAAGAGCAGTTACCTATGGTTCATAGCTCATACAAGAACCTGTTCAATAAACATAATAATTTATTAGATTTCAGACCTCCTAATAATCCAATAGACGCGTTGTAACTCGGGAAAGTGGACGCCACATCGCAGGATAATCTCTGCAAAATTAAACCACGATAATCTCCTTCAAATTCATTACTCATTGGAGAAAAAGAACGCTACCAATAAATTTGCTTGTCTATCGGCGTAGACATTCGAGAAACTGTGGTCACTCGCTGCTGTAAGCTTGAGATTATGAACCAGATTAGTGATCAATTTGATATATTCTCTAAGGATTCGTTGCTGAAGGAGAGTTTACGAAAAAATTTCAAAAGGTTATCCCGTAAGGACCAGCTAGAATTATGGAAAATATTTTATGAACCAAAAACTATCCTCAAAGAGTCAGATGAGGGGCATTTTTCCTCGATTTTTAAACTAAAGTTCATTGAGCAATACCCCCCATCTTGTTAATCCTTGAACAGATAGTTTCAGGTATTCAAAAGCTATATCGTTTTTTGTTATTGCCCATTAACCAGCTGGATAAACACGTAGTATTACGTACTTTCCCCCACTGGTGGTAAGCTTGAGGATAATGGACCGGAGAGAGGATAATTTTATTGATATATTCTCAGACGGATCCGTTAGTGAAAGCGAAGCTTAAAAATTTCAAAAAATTGTCACGCCGAGACCGGCTGAAATTATGGAAAATTTATTTTGATACCTAGGATATTCTAAACACATTTAGGACAGAAAAGACATTTAGCAAAAAAAAGAGAGCTGTCCAACAATTTACTCTATTTCACTAACTTGTGGAATGCATAGCTGCGGCAAATAGGTTCAAAGCGCCATCCGATAGCAATTAAAGGATCTATCACTAAAAACTAAAGCCGTTTATGATTTCTAATAGCAACTGCTGACTAGTATAGTTATAGTAGCTGGGTCATTAGTGTACTTATGCCTCACTTAAGAAAAAAAACAGTAGGCAGGATAGCTATCCTGGAGAACTAAGATCCTAGAAGATCTTGAAATTGTAATGCAATCAATACATTTGGCTGAATCCTCTAGATGGAGGATTGCGTAGAATGGAAACAGCGTTGCCTTCTATCAATGATAAGACAGGAAGGAATGAGATAATTTATGGTCAGGGGAATGTAGTTGCCACATTACTACAGATTTTATCTCGCTCTAAGAGCAAGGTAGATATTTGTGCAGATTTTAGAGCACCATCCGTCTCTATTAAGGTAGAACCATACAATAAGGCATTGCTTGACCATAAAAGTAGGGGCGTTAGATTCAGACAAATTACTGAAATTACAAAAGAAAATCTTTCTTTCTCGAAAGAACTAATGAGAATTGCAGAGGTTCGCCATTTAGACGGGGTTAAAGGAAATTTTATGACAAGTGAAAATGAATACCTTGCTCCTGTAGTTTTATTTCAGAAAGGGAAAGTAACATCCCAGATAATATATAGCAACGTCAGAGAGGTTGTGGAACAGCACAAATATTTATTTGAAACTCTTTGGACCAAAGCTGTACCAGCTCAGCAGATAATACAAGAAATAGAAGAAGGAATCAAACCAAATGTTATAGAAATAATTAGGGATCCTATTGAGATACAAAACCTCTTCATAAATCTCATAAAATCATCAACAAAAGAAATAATGATAATGATTCCGACAACTAATGCTATACGTTGTCAAGCTGATATTGGAATACTACACTTACTCAAAAAAATAGCAACAGAAAACAATGTAAATATTAGAATCTTGGCACCTTTAAAGGGTTATTCTGTAGAACAACAAATACAAAATGTTTTATCTTGCTCTTCTCCTTCTTCTCTTATTCAGCTAAGAAATGTAGAAACATCTTCAGCAACGAAATCAACGATTATAATAATAGATAGAAAAGAGTCCTTAGTTGCAGAATTAAACGATGATTCAAAAGATACTTTTACTGCTGCTCTAGGATTTGCAACGTATTCTAATAGCAGATCCACTGTTTTGTCTTATGTTTCAATATTTGAAAGCTTTTGGCTTCAAACTGAAATGTACAAAAAAGTAAAGGAAACGGAGAGGATGCAAAAAGAATTTATCGGTATAGCAGCTCATGAATTAAGGAATCCTATACAACCGATACTTGGCCTAGCTGAGATTCTCAAGTCTAAAATAAAGGATACTAAGCAATATGAATTACTAGATGTTATTATTAGAAATGCAAAGAGGCTGAAACGACTTACAGAAGATATACTAGATGTTACAAAGATTGAAAGCCAATCTCTAGATCTGAAGAAGGAACAATTCAATCTAAGCGATGTAATAACTAATGCTATGAATGACATAATGATAAACATTGACTTCTTAAGGAAGAGCCAAAGAAATGCAATAAAATTACTATACCATCAGCCCCAAGATATCTTTATACAAGCAGACAAAGGAAGAATAACTGAAGTGATTTTAAACTTATTAAGTAATGCTGTTAAATCCACTGAAGAGGGAACTATATCTGTTAGCTTAGAAAAGAAAGAAGATCATGTTGTTATTAGCTTAAAGGATACTGGGACGGGCATAGATCCTGAGCTACTACCAAGGTTATTTACGAGATTTGCTACAAAATCTTTCGCAGGTACTGGATTAGGGTTGTATATCTCCAAAAGTATTGTAGAGGCTCATGGAGGCAAGGTAGGAGCTGAAAATAACTCTGATGGAAGAGGAGCAACATTTGCATTTAGCCTCCCATTGATAATTCAACAAGATCGTCGACAAGAAAGTATGGCTATCAATACTACTACTGCCGCCACTATGATCAACGATATTGAAGAAAGAATTAATATAATGAAGAGGATATTTTTAGTTGACGATGATTATGATCATACTATTACTTTCAAGGTGGGATTGGAGCATGCAGGATACGAAGTTGATGCGTATAATGATTCAGCAATCGCATTGTCAAATTTCAAGCCGGATTACTACGATCTATCGCTAATTGATATTAAAATGCCCAAGATTGACGGATTTGAACTATATGAAAAGATAAGAAAAATAGACAATAAAGTTAAAGTATGGTTTATTTCCGCATACGAAAGATATGAAGTGCTAAAAGAAGTTCCATCCATGTCAAAAGAAATGATATTAAATCATTTTGTTGAAAAACCTATTGAAATAGACGTTTTAGTGAAACAAATAAAATTAGAGCTAGATTGAATCTTTAAAATGAAATTAGCACGATCTCTCTAATTTCATTGTTTTGTATTGAACAGACTTATTCTTAAATACAGAAATTTCTAGGATCAGTTATCTGATTATAAACCTGCCGTCCTTCTGCTGTAGCTCTATCGCTGACTATAATTCTCTATTAACTCTATTAATTGCCAAGTCATTTCTTCTTTTCCTCACAAGCTATTTTCAAAAATACTTTCAATACTCGCATATTTGTACTCCTGCAACTTGTAGTTGGACAAGGCATTTTCGATGCTCTTATGATAAGGCTATGAATACACTCTACTTTAATTTCGTGGCTTT
>JBAVTY010000885.1:0-2736 GCA_049696495.1 Candidatus Nitrosopolaris sp. | reverse complement strand
TACCGCTTGCTGTAAATCGAATTGCTAAATATAATATAATGAGGGCTGTTTCAGATTTTGGTATGAGAATCAGCGCTTACCACACGTGCTGCCACTTCTTGTGATTCCCAGAACAATAATCATCACCACATCTTCCCTTGCTTAAGATAATTCTCGATTGCTCTGCGGATATATCTGCTCCTTGGAACGTCGCCGCGTAGTCTGTCCGTTTGCTTTATTAATGAACATGGTAACGTTATACCTACTTTCTCTGTCTTATCATTATATGTAGTACTCATCATACGGATATTTTATTTATTATCATATAGCTATAAATCTGTCGATCTTAGTGCATATTGACGCTTACGTATCAACTGTCAAATGCCGCCCATCCTAAAGGCGCCTTTAATAATATTATATGCCATCACAATTTCATACAAGCGATAACACAATTATAGTTGGTTCACATATGATTCGAGAGTGTTGGCGTGTCTATAGATTAAATTACCTTCAGTATTGATACTATTAGGTTAAAAGGTAAGCTTTATGAAAAATCCATTCAAGAGATTCGGCAGCCCAAACCCATCCCAATATTCAGGATCAAGATCATCTAACAAATTAATAATTGTAGCAGGAGTAATCACATTTCTTGTCATCATCGTCGTTATGTTCGAATCAGTAGTTGTTGTAGAAGCAGGACATAGAGGAGTTGTTCTCTATGTTGGGGCAGTTGAAAACCGTGTATTAGGAGAAGGAATACATTTTATCATTCCATTTGCTGAACAAGTAGTGCAACTGGAAGTACGTACATTGAAGTTCCAGGCGGACGCGACAGCTGCCTCCAATGACTTGCAGGAAGTACAAACAACCATAGCATTGAATTATCATATTAGTCCAAGTCAGGCAAACATCATTTATCAACAGCTTGGAGCAGACTATGCAGACAGAATAATTGCACCAACAATACAGGAATCGGTTAAAGCAAGTGTTGCGAAATTTAACGCTGAAGAGCTAATAACAAAAAGAGCTACTGCAAAAGCTGTGATAGCTGAGAGTATTGCCAACACTTTAGGAGCAAGGGATGTAGTTGTCGAGACAGTATTCATAACTGACTTTAAGTTCTCACCAGTATTTGCTGATCAGGTAGAATCAAAGGTAGTAGCATTTCAAAAATATTTGACAGAACAAAATAATCTAAAAGCTGTCCAGGTAGTTGCCAATCAAACAGTTGTTCAAGCTAATGCAACAGCAAGATCAAATGTCGCTAAGGCTGGTGGTGAGTCACAAGCAATCAAGATCATTACTGTACAATTAAGGCAAAGTCCAGAATATCTTAAGTGGCTATCAATTAACAGGTGGAATGGACAGCTGCCTTATGCTCTTGGTAGTGGTGCAATTCCTTTTTTCCAATTACCAGTAGTAACACCGCAACAAAACCAGACTAAATGATTATCACACATAATAGCATTGAGGTCTCCCTTTAATCTGCCAATACTCTCTTGATGATGCTTGGGATTTCCACAAGAGGTAACGGTGGCAGAATGATTATTTCTGATTTATTGACTGATAGAGAGGTAGATAAGGATTCAGTTAATGTAGAAAAATGGTGTAGTTGTATAGATGGGGCGTTAACAAAGGAAAACTATCTTGATAGTATCAGAAACAGAAAGCAGGATTTAACAGTCTTGAGGTGTTACAAGAAACGCAATATTTGGAAGATAAGACAGATGGTAGAATCATCACCAGTTTAGTCGTAAAAGCTATAAAATAGCAGAAGGGAATATAGCATGAAGTTTTTCAGAAAGCCGAAAGATTCTGACGATCAGAAGAATAACGTCTTATTTGTGTGCGTAGAGAACGCAGGAAGAAGTCAAATGGCTGAGGGATTTTTCATGAAATATTCTCCCGAAGGATATGAACCGTTAAGTGCTGGAACCAGACCTGTAAGCAGTATCGACCCTCTTGCAATAGAAGTGATGAGGGAAGTTGGCATAGATATTAGCAAACAAAGGTCAAAGATATTAACTGAAGACATGATGAGGAAATCAACCTTCCGGGTGAACATGGGTTGTGTTGAGAAAGAATCTTGTCCTACGCTATTTATTCACAATGTGATAGATTGGAATAGATTTGATTCAATGTGATAGATTTGGAAGATCCTAAGGGTAAATCGATAGAGAAGGTAAGAGAAATCAGAGATGTAATTGAATCCAGGGTAAAAGAACTTGTCTCAAACGTTAGTAAAACTAAGAAATCGCTTAACATCTAATCAAAAGAAATTCGTAGCTGAAGTCATTGGCACATTTATTGTTGTAGTGTTTGCTACTGGCGCAGTAGTTTTAGATTCTAAAATGCATGGGGTATTAGGAATCTCATTTATTGCGTTTGCACCATTTGTGGGTATTGCTATTGCGGTCTACATGTTTGGAAAGATTTCGATGGCACACTTTAACCCTGCTGTGAGAATTGGATTTCTAATCACTAAGCATATCACAAAAATGCAACTGGCTTATTACTTGTGTGCAGAAATAATTGGTGCTTTATTAGGAAGTCTATTCGTAAAATACGCAATTGGATTTAATGCAAATCTAGGTGCAAATGCGCCAAATTATAGTTTCGCTATACCAATTGTTTTTGGAATAGAGGTATTGGCATCTGCACTTCTTATGGCAGTTATTTTCATGGTAGTACATACGAAAGGATTGAAAGGCTTGGTGGAATTGCTATCGGGGGAATAGTTGGGTTAGATATTTTCTT
>JBAVTY010000884.1:0-3782 GCA_049696495.1 Candidatus Nitrosopolaris sp. | reverse complement strand
GTGTGTAAGAAATTAGTTGTACACTGTGGGCAAGTGATCATGTAATCGGAGTAGTAGTGTTAATTTACACTTTCATCTGAATCTTGTCGTGCTTCATCTGTTCCTCACCCAATAGATCTCTTACGTCGTTGTTACTAACTGAAGATAACATATCATGGCAGTATTACAAAGACAGGCAGTAAGTATTTGGATAATGTTAGAATGTCTTCATGTGTCTATTCTCTAAAAGTAATTATCTGTGAAGGTTACATGACTAACGTTTTAACTACAAAAAATAGGGAAACTAACGTCAAAATCCTTTAATAATTAGCATTTAGATGACTTATTGGGATATTGTGAATCGCCGACCAATATGTCCTATTTGTAAACAAAAGATAACGGAACATACAGAATTACAGGACAAAATATGCAAAATGATCACAATAAAGCAATTTGCAAATAACTGTCCAGGTTTTGATGTTCAGTTTAGGCCTTTCTTCGATGATTAGATGCTATCAATCATTTGACTGATATGGACAGGGAGAAAAAGCTAAATAACGAAACAACTGAACGCCCTTACATGCGGGAATCAAATCCCACCCAGTCCATCACTCTTTAAATGAAAGGTCGTGGTATGTTTTGAATTCAAAAAAGTCGAATGTTACCATGTTTTTGTCATTTAACGACGATGATTTCCTAAACTAAATGATGATCACACATAATAGTATTATAGTATGATCCATGAAATGGTCTGGCTTGCATTACGATATTCAAAATGAACACTGGAGCGATGTCGCGGCTATTTGGATTCCTGAGTTAGGAATGAGTTTTGGGCAGGCAACTTCGGCCTTGAAAAAATCAATGTATAGGTATAGCTCTTCCTTTTGACCCCGGGATTTAGACCAGATATCTAGAAGTTGAATTGAAAGTTACCAGAAAGCAGTACTATTCAAGGATGTCCCACCTCATAAAAGATGGTTTAGAAATAGAATCGAGCCTAAGAAGTGTTTTATCTATTTATGATTCTTTTCATATCAAACCAAGAAAATTTAGAAATCACTACACTGATCCATCTCCACATATCTGGCAGCCACCTTCGCTAATTTCTTTAACTTAGTTGCTTCTTGTGGTGGTAAGATGACTTTGGCTGCCGGTGCTTTTTGGTTTCAATAGGATCTAATGTAAACAGTAATACTAATGCTATAACGTTCCTTCTGATATTAAAGTAATGATGTGTGAAACATTTCTTTTATTATGATAGTCCCTTGAATTATTTATATGTCGCCGTACATTCGACAAATGCACTATCATGAATAGATAAATTTCCTAATATATCCAGTTTATTGGAAGCCTACCCAATACATACTCGTCTAGCTAGAAATCCCCGTTCATCACTTATTTCATTCTGAGGATCACTACCCCGCTTCGTCTTTTTGTAGTATCCTACTAACCTTGCAAAAGCTATCTATTCATAACCAGGAATTAGTTCAAGCCTTCTTAATACATTTATAGTGGTGTTATTATCCTTAATAGAAAAGGTGAGATTCTGTCTATAATTTTTCTAATGATATACTTGACCGTAAATGCAGATTCTACTATATTTTTATGACTTGATGCGAAGGAACGCAGAAATACTAGAATTTGAGAATTGAAGCACAAAATGAAAGGTCTAAGGTATCACAAAATGATCCTATTAGCAATAGCAGCACTTGCAAGCCTATCAATAGTAAGTACTGGAGCCATATGGATGGGGTATAGGGCATTTTAGCCTGCGTAGAATGCGGGAGGCCTAAAAATATGTCATATATTGTAGGTGGTGCATTGTTAGAATGTACTGCAAAAATAATAATAGTTGGCTGTTCGTATTTGTTAATAGTGACTAATCAGACCGTACGTTCAATGCTGAGGATATTTATGCCATTTTACTCTCTCGTTCATAGGCCGTATCGATCATCTAAATCACCTACATCTATGAAACAAATACCCAGGGCGAGTAAATCAAAGCTATTTCTCATAATAGCAGCATTGAGTACTGCTGTCTTATTACCAATAGCCATCCTTCCGCATATTAATCAACCATATTTGGTTTACCGCAGTTCTATCCATGTAATAAGTATCATAATATCGATTTTTCTTGTCGTAGTGTCTATTCTTACCTACAGGAGAACAGGAAGCATTAAGATATTGTATACATCAGTTGCGTTTCTTTCGCTTCTAGTGGTTGAGCTTATATTTTTACTTCAGATAATACCAGGCAGTAGTGAACTAATGCTTCCTATGCCAATTAGGATGCTACCATATACTTTCTTATTGGTCATGCTAGCACTATTTGGACTAGGGGTTTTGAGGGTAGAGAGATAATGGACTTGAAGGAGCGTACTGAGTATTTCTCCGATAGTAAAACCATAATTCTAAGACAGATTGAGAGAAATCCAGGTATCAGGTATAGGGAGCTGCTAAGGCTAACTAGTTTAACAAATGGTGGGCTTCAGTATCATCTAAAGATCCTTGAAAGATCGCATAAAGTAAAAGTCGATAGACATGATGGCAGAAGAACCAGATATTATCCTCTTGATATCCCGACATCTGAGTCACATATTCTAGGATGTGTCAGAAATAATGTTGCAAGACAAATTGTATTTTTCATACTGGAACATGATCTATGTATGTTTGGAGAGGTAGTCGAACACACCAAGAAGGCACAGTCGACTGTGTCTTGGCATCTAAAGAGACTCTCTGAGGCTGGCATAATATCAATTAGTTATGGACCCGAATACCAGCTTTATAGTACTGTGAACAACAATCTTGTGAAAACGGTATTGTGCAAGTATAAAGAGACGTTTAGAGACAAGATTGCAAATGCATATTATGAAATCTTCGAGGAGCTATAGTAAACATAGAAGCTCGTGTCATTAAACCAGTTTCAACTATTCATAGTAAGTAAATGCAGGTTAATATATTCACCTACGTCTGCTGCCGTTTATAATGAAGATAGTTCAGTAGTACAGATAATAATAATACATCACACGGAGAATAAGCCATAAATATTTGAATTCAAGCCCTATACCTACAGATAAAGTTCCTACGATAGCAATAAGACGAATTTGTTTTATCATTGTAAACAATTCAGCGTTGATATATATAGGACTTGGAAAAGAGTTCAGCTAATATGGCTTGCAGCATCTTACATAGTATTTACATGGACACGGTTTCTCACAGCTAGTAACTATCAGTTAGATGCATTAGCTTATGTTGCTAGGTGCATGTTTCTCCAGCTACTATTACGAAAAGCTATAGCAGACATAATTAATTCTAAACTACTATATTTCTTCATCGCCAATTGACCAAATTCCTAGATGTCGCTGTTAAAGTTTGCTCCAAATTAAAGGATCAGGTAGCAAAGAGGTCTCCAGGACTAAGAGCAAATTCAATAGGAGACTATATTGGCAAAACAGAACCAACGATAACCACAGGCAACTATTTTGCATGGGAAGCAAAAAATAATAAGAATGATTATTTCATAGATAGCACTACTGGAGAAATAGTTTCAAGCTCAAAATGAAAAAATTCGATTAATAATTGAAGGTTCAAGTTATGAAATACTCTTGGGGCAGGGCATGGAAACAGAGACTCTGAATTGATGTCGAACGAAATCTTGGTCTGATAGGATTTTGTTTCTGCTGCTGGCTCTTGATGCAACAGTAACTCGCCGCTGCTTCTTATCTTTCAAACATTCTGCCAACTTGGACAAAAAAGCCCGATACCAATCGTCTTTGATTCCAATCGTATTCGCTCCTATCGCT
>JBAVTY010000883.1:0-1580 GCA_049696495.1 Candidatus Nitrosopolaris sp. | reverse complement strand
AAGTGTGTATTAGCATCGTTCATTAACAGAACAAATCTCGTCTCGCCTGAGACTAGCCCATTGAAAGTCTCAGCGGTGAGTATAGAAGATATAGAAAAGCAAGTAATCAAAGAAAGAATAGCCTCATTTAAAATTGATCCTGCTATGACAGATGGGAAAGTAACGAATTTCATAAAATCCAAACTTACATCTGAGGAAGGCGAAGGCGAATCTACAGCAAACAAATTATTATCTACTCTAAAAAAGGAAAAAATTGAAAACGAAACCGTAAACGATTTTGAAAAAAGAGTAATACAGGATGGAAAATTTGTGATGGGATTATCAGATACATGATAGTAATGTCACACGATGATTATTTTTGCGCTGAATGCGCCTTACATGGTCAATGTAACGGAAGTAGTTAATAGCAATCCTGCAATTATTCCTGCCAGTTTACAACCTGTGTCATCACCTACTGGTGCTGGTGGTGGTGGGGAGTTTGCAAACCCGATGAATGTAGCTCATATGTGCCAATTAACGTATATGCGGCTTTGCCTGCGAGGGTTGAATTTGTATTTAATTCAAGTAGTTTAAAAGCATGAAAATATGAAGCTGCAGAGCTGTTATTGTTATTATATCGTCCTGTATTGATCAAATACGGCTGAGAGAAAAAAGAAATGGAATTGTTTCTCTCCTCTCTCTAGTTTCTTTTCTCTGTTTGCACCTAAACATGCACATTGACAATCGGGCAGTTGAATACTACTCCTGCAATGTTAATACTTAGCTTTCCGGTTTGGACTGCAGATGTAATTTGAATTACTCTAGTCAAGAATTCAGCATGTGATGGATCTTTCCATGTTGTAGCTTGTATTCTCCATAGTGGACTGTAGGCTGTATCACCCACATTTGTCGAGGCAATACTTGGTTGAAATCCCATAGGTCCTGTTCCTTTGATTCCGTTTGTAAACACATAAAGATCTGATGATCCCCCAGAAAGCAAGGCTGCACCTGTCTTGTTTACAAATGTCACGCCGAATTTATCAGCAACTTTCTTGACAGATGCGTCGGTTGCTATATAATAGATTGTTGAACCATCAGGAGCAAATCCTCTATGTCCTACAAACGTGACCTGCATTTTCTTGATATCAATGTTTAAAACTTGTGCTCCACCATACGCCATTAGATCAGTTAGGGTTTTGTCAGTTCTTTCTTTCAACGAACCACCATGCCAGTACACAAAAGGACAATTAACTATCGCATCTGATGAAAATATAGTTAATTCTCCATTCTTCTGTGCAGATTGTATATCAGTTTCTGATTTTAGCTCTTTTGGACTAACCCCTTGTTTCCACTCTACATTGTTAATTCTCCACAAAGGACTATATCCTGGATCGCCTGGTTGAGAATCAGCTACGTTAGGTTGAAAACCTAAAGGTCCGGAACCTTTAATGCCATTACGAAAAACATAGATATTTGCAAGTGATTGTGGTGGTGCATTCTTTAACGCTGGTGCAAATGATACTCTTGAGTGAGTAAAGTTTGTCAGGTGATCTGCTAGTCCTTTATCTGAAGCTTCTGTTGATATATAGAATACCTCAAAA
>JBAVTY010000882.1:0-2310 GCA_049696495.1 Candidatus Nitrosopolaris sp. | reverse complement strand
TCCTAGGCGGTCTTCCAGGCTTTGCAAGTACCGGTACTGTCTTTGTCATCCTGTACTGAGACCATATCTGTCTAATCCTAGATCCGCTTACATTTTGTAATAATGCTATGTCGTTGGTACTGAGAATTTCTTTCATTTTCTCTCTGATAATCCACCTTATCTTTCGATCAGTCAATTTGGTCACAGAATTACTGCTGTGTGTTAATAATTTCGGGATAGGAGAGCAAATCAGAAGCATTAAAAGAGATAATTACAAGGCATATAACAAAAATTCAATTGGCATACTACATGTCTGCAGAAGACATAATACTTTATTGGGTGTTGCTTTTACATCACCTATGTAGGGCATTATTGCGGTAGTTACACTCGGGGGATTATAGCTTGTAACGTTTTTCAAGGAAATCCCCCTGCTAAACCCTTAATAGTAGAGTTGTCTGCAGCGTCTTTCGTCACTCGTATAACAGCGACGAATTAATATCAGAAGATCTGCTCGTCGCTACTAATTCACTTATTGAAGATTTAGAACGTGCGGAAAACCTGCTCGATAATATGTTCTACAGTTTACGCAAATGTGGAATATGCTTCATGTATATTATGATATTTGCAGGAAGTATCAAAACCCAGAAATACTGAGCAGCTTGGACGTTAATAAACGAAATTGCAATCGAAGTAAGGAAGATTATGGGAGTTACAAATGTCCTCATAAGAATATACCTAATCAGGTGGTCCTGAATATCTTGATCTACCAACCTTCGATTGTGTGCAGCATACCACCACATGAAACATAAGACAAAGCCGGTTGCAGCCATAATACCGCTAAAGGATATTACAACTATTCTGTGTGTATCATATGTACTAACAAGGCCGGTAAAATACCCAACTAAAGCAATAAAGAGTAAGAATAGCAAGTTGATCCATACTAGAGTAATGTCAGCACGCCTTATGGCTTCGAAAATCCTATGGTAGCTAACCCAATACATACCTACTACCATGAAGCTTATTATGTAGTGAATTATATTCGGTATCAGTAATTGACCCAATCTTCTTGTTAGTTCCGAGTCTGTGAGGTTGCTAGAAAAAGTTGGTATTTGGATTGACAATGCCATAAAGGTAATAGAAAATGCAAAAACAGCATCGCTAAAGGAAACGACATATTCAACTTTGATTTGATTTAGATTCAATCTATGCACCACTGGAGCTTGAAGAATTTTCTGACATATAAAGTAAAAAAGCGATGATTGGCATGCCGAAAATTGCAACAACCAACAATTGGAAATTAAAACCCACTTTTAAGCATGAGAATTATATCTTTATAACATTCCTTTACGTTATCTAATAGGTTTAGTTTATGTTCGGGGGAGTAGCAGTAAAAAAGATATTGGCAGCAATTGATAGATCCAAATATAAGGAAAAGATAATTGCCGATACCGTTGAAAAAGCAATTATTGACTATGCGCAGGATGTTATATTAATTGGTACGACAGGTATGAGTATAGCAGAAAAGGTATTTCTAGGAAGTGTTGCAAACAATGTCATACACCACGCGCACTGCCCTGTGTTTGCAATCCGCTGATATGTTCAGATTTGTCTGCTGTGACGTACCAACATTTTTAGCAAACTAGAGATAAAACCAAAATATGAGACAAGAGCAAGGTGGAATGAAAAATAAGACAGCTCACTTGGCTACTAATATGGGACGTTTAATCTGACTTGCTACACGAGAAGTAGTAGATCCAAGCACTCGCTCTTTTAATCTTGATTTTCCGCCACCTATCACAATCAAATCAACGTTTTCACGGTCAGCATAATCTACGATCGTGTCTTCTATCTCAGTCGGACTGATAACCAAACCCGTCCTTATTGGAATTCCATTTGCACTACTTTTCTCTTTGATATTATTAAACCGCCTTCGGGCACCCTCCTTGACCTTTTGCAACAATGGATCTCCAGTGGTCACTGTTTCAATATCTGTAAGCATATTACGGGTTTCGTACAGTACGTCTTCTGTTCGTACAGCATGTATAGCAATAAGCTCGGCATTTAGATCTTTAGTTATTACTAATGCATAATCTGCTGCTTTCACTGCTGATTCAGAGCCATCTAATGCGACCAATACTTTTGAAATTCTTGGTAATATTGCGGAAGCCAGACTATTTCAATAATAATAATGTAGCGTAGTATTTGAATGCTCCATTACAATACACAGAACATTAGGACCGGAAAAAGCCATCAAGTTGTCATCTTTAATTAGATAATCGATATTCTAAATCTTCCATCTATTATCTTATGATTTGTAATGATAGAACACAC
>JBAVTY010000881.1:0-9625 GCA_049696495.1 Candidatus Nitrosopolaris sp. | reverse complement strand
GTGTTAAGCCATGCCGGCCCGGCCTTCCACTAGAATGGAAGAGAACCGCATCTCACTCATTAAACCATCACTGGTCTTTCTAAGTTTCTCTGAGACAGAGACAACAACACTCGCACTAAGTCAGTATTTGCGAGCCAGATATTGATGAGGCGAAATGATCTCACAATTTTTCGTGCAGATTGACAATGGGATTGTTGTATAATACCCTAATTAATCCTATGCAATCTAATCATAAATGAGTGTCGATCAGCCACTACTGTTCAGTAGCTTGTTGAAGTCAGCATACGTCATACTGAACGGCATCTGTTGACCAAACACTATCTTGAATTTGTGGTTTGGCAGCTGATCATCACACGGTCCATCCTCAGGAACATGCATTGGGATTGAAACAGGAACATGACCCACAAAAATAATGAATACAGCTATTGATCCCAATACTGTTATCAAAACTCCTACTAGGATTATTGTCGTTAATGTCCCTGTATTCATTTTAGTTAGTCCAAGCATATTTGTGGTCCAGGTAAGAGCCCACTGCTCTTGATATACTGTTGTAGACAGTCAAATAGCCTTTAGAAAATTCGGCAGGCGAAAGTCGATTAGTCTGTTGAACAGTCAAGTTGAGCTAACGTTCACGTCCACTGCAACGAACTTGCTGCCGTCTTTGCCCAGCCTGCAGAAGAGATTCAAAGAGGGTCTGTTCGATTTGCGCAGCTGTCAGGCTAACACTCAGCAGCAGGTCGTTAAAGTGCCGTCAATAGCGAAGCCACACCAGTTTGCTCAGTCCTGAATCCTTCTGGGTTCGCGGCGCAGTACTATGCAAAACTGCAGGTGTTTGGGGAAATTTGGGTTCTTCGGATCTGGCCGTAAACCGAGAAACCACACTCTAAGTGAACATGGATATGCTCACCAAGGGGCTAGATCGAATCCGGCGAGGCACGTGTAGCTTGCATATGATTAGCAAGGGATAGGGCCCCACATATGGCAGCCAGGAGTGTCCTGAATCCGATAAAGACACACTCTGCCTTCAGTTATCTATAGATGACACTGCGAAATCGAGTTTTAACTATAGATCACCACACCTATTTTTTATTCAACAGTAATTTCATTTAGCTCTTTACAACATGTACGAACCTTTTTCTCTTGAAAATTGGTGATTCCTTTTACCAACCGGAGCATCAAATTTAAATATTTGACTTCAAGTGGTTTATTATCATGCCAAGAGTTATTCATTTTGAAATGGTGGCAGACAACCCCGAAAGAGCGATCAAATTCTACAAGGAAGTTTTCGGATGGGAATTCAATAAGTGGAATGGACCTCAAGACTACTGGCTCGTAAAGACAGGAGAAGACAGCCAGCCAGGCATAAACGGAGGTCTCACGCCTAAAATGAATCAACAGAGCGGCGGTACCCGTGGCAGAGTGACAAATACGATTGATGTACCTTCTATAGATGATTTCTCTAGGAAGATTTCCACGGAAGGGGGCAAAGTTGTGCGACCTAAAATGGTCATTCCAGGCGTTGGTTACTTAGCGATATGTGAGGATACCGAAGGAAATTCGTTTGGTATCATTCAAAACGACCGAAATGCTAAGTAAATACAATGAACTAAGAAGAACCGAATTAGGAACCTGTCTAAATGGCGGAATGAATTTAGCTCTAATTGGAAGAATCAAGAAATAGTCTTCAGTAAGCTCCCCTTTCCTCACATCCAAGCCGAAGATCATGATTCTATGCTTTGCTTAGCAAGTTCTTGCCTTTGTCTTTAGTCATTTGAGCTTTTTTCTAATGGTTCTCAACATGTTTTTCTCGTTCGTCTAATTGCGGTAACACATTTTATCGTGCCACTTTTCCACATATTCCAACAGCAGGAATACTATTGCACTGCTTCAACCAATGTGGTATCGGAGTAGAGATATTATCTTCTCCCCTTCAAACACACATCTGAGTCTTCCAAAGCGTTGTAGTAATGTGATGCTGGTACCCAAGTGTACGCTTAGTCGGACACAACGAAGTAACGGTCAAAGTCGTACATGTAGGATTACATCAAGTTGTTTCTACAGGTTGTGCACAGCAAGACCAATTAGCGTAACAATGCCACACCTTTACTATCTGTCAAACATAGAAGAATCTGACGACGTTAGATACTTACATCAAGTTCTAAATTTTTTATTACATATAATATCACTCTCCTAGTAGGTAGTAGCGTTATACGTTCTTATTGTGGATAAATATGAATAAGAAAAAATCATGGAAAGCTGATTATGAAAACAGTCTTTTTCGACGAAAATGAAATGGTTAAAATAGTGTACTCCTCCATCTTCTATCTATATTGCCAAAGGAGATATTGCTCCCCAATAATAATGAAAGTGCCAAGAGGGAATGTCCATTATGTGGAGACTCGCTTCAGACTGACAACGAATTAAACCTTTGTTCAGAATGTATCAAGAGCGCAGATTGTTGTGTTGGACTAGAAAAAATCCGAGAATGACATTAAGGCGTGTTATGACATAGTCCGGAAAAAAATAAATATATAGCTTTTCAAATGTATTCCGGAATAATATAGTGCCATCATCCATTTATTTTACAATTATCTGTCAGGAAAGGGAAAACAATAATATATAATTCCAATACGATACAAGGTATTCGAGCGAGTTTTGTAGCAGATAACGTCAATGTTGACGATCTATGAACCCTCAATCACGAATACTTGTTAGATTCTGGTTATTTATAAAGAACGATGTTAGTGACGCCCCGTCTCAAGCACCACTCGAGCTTAAATGACCAACTACAAAAAAAGTGGAATGATAATAACAAAGTGACATTTATAAGCTGTTGCTTACCCTCTATAAACGATCGCCAATTCTTGGCTTCAAATGTATGACTCTTTATCTAGCTATGATAATCCTAAGCAGAACTAAAATATTCACAATCCTGGCATACATTAGATTTAATTTTCTGCCGTACACAAATAATCAAATAGCGCTATGAAGTTTGCCGGAGAAATTACTGATCCAATTCATCGATATATCCGTTTCACCGATGTCGAAAGAGAAGTCTTAGACACACCGGCGTTCCAACGTTTGAGGAGAATAAAGCAACTCTCTGGTGCGCATCTAGTTTATCCCTGTGCACAACACTCTCGATTCGAACACTCACTTGGTACGATGCATATTGCCGGCTATGCGGCGGAAACTCTTCTTGCCAAGGGATATCTCAGTAAAGATAGTATTCAAGAGCTACGATTGGCGGCTTTGCTCCATGATATAGGTCATGGACCATTTTCACACTTATTTGAGGAAATTTTAGATGCAAAATGCAAACAGAGCCACGAAGACTTGGGCAAGAAAATTATCATCAAGACAGAGATTAGCGATATTCTAAAAAAGCATGGTTACGGTTCAAATGGCGTATGCAAGTTATCGTTTGGTGAATCAAAGATAAAATTCTTTAATGAGATTATCGTCGGCGCACTATCGGCAGATATCATGGATTATTTACCTCGCGACGGTTTGTTCACTGGAGCAGAATATGGCAAAATTGACTATCACAGGCTAATAAGCTCGTTTGAAGTGGTCTCGAATGCACATCTAGCTATTAATAGATCCGCCCTCTATTCATTCGAATCAATGTTGATCTCTAGGTACGAAATGTTCAAGGCAGTTTATTTCCATAAAACTGTTAGATCGGCCGAAGTTATGCTTCTCCATTCAATGAGGTTAGCTAATGAACAGCTGAATTTAACTGACACATCCCTAGATAATTATTTAAACCTGACTGATGATTCAACCCTTGAGAAAGTACAGTCTCTTAAGACCAACGAAGTTGCAGTTAGATTAATAACCGATTACAGAAGCAGAAGATTGTTAAAATGCGTTTATGAAAAATTCTTACACAAGCACGATGAGATATATAAGAAAATGGATACACGAGCACTACATGATCTGGCATCACAGATAGCAGAAAACGCAAGGGTCGAAGAAAATTCTGTTTTTGTCGATGCATCGAGAGCATCCTCCATGCCGCTTACACCCACTAAAAAAGAGATATGCTCGATATTGCTTGTGGACAAGGAACGGGCATATGAAACGCCCATCTCAGAGATTCCGCTCATTGATTCTGTAACTGGCTTTCTGGATATGTTAAGAGTATATACAACCCTCAAAAATAGAGAAGTGGTGGAACAATCTGTTAAAAGAGTTCTTGGCGAAGAAGATGCTATGTACCAAAAACGCAGAATAAAGAAGAGGTAATTTGCTATGTATAATATCAGCATTAACAAAAGAAGAATAGTTATAAAATTAAGCGGCAGCATATTCAATATTACCAGTGCTAATGCTACGGAGTCCATCAGAAGATATGCTAAGATGTTACTAGAAATCAGTAACACATTTCAACCAATAGTGGTAACGGGGGGTGGAAAAATTGCTCGCCATTACATTAACATCGCAAGAAGTCTCGGGTCAGATGAAGCTAATCTTGATATTATGGGAATTGAAGTATCACGTTTGAACGCGAAACTATTGATTTCTGCATTAGGAGAGCAAGTCTTTTCTCAAGTTCCAAAAAATCTGGAAGACGTAGCGATAGCAGCAGCGAGTGGTAAAATAGTAATTGCAGGCGGTTTACACCCTGGACAAAGTACAAATGCTACTTCAGCACTCATAGCCGAAACAGTGAAGGCTTCAAAGTTTCTAAACGCTACCGACGTGGATGGGATTTATGATTCAGATCCCAAAAAGAACAAAGACGCAAAATTATTCGAAAGAATTAATATCAAAGAATGCATGGAAATTCTAGGAAACGAGAGTTCAATGGCAGGAAAGTATGAACTAATCGATATTGTTGCCCTCAAAGTGATAGAACGATCAAAAATCCCAACTAGGGTTTTACGATCAAATGTCAACAACATTAAACACGCAATCAATAATGACATCAAGTATCATGTAGGTACCGAAATAGTTGTTGAGCCAACATTGACTTCCGCAACAGTTAAGAAACGGTCCTAATTGGGCCTACAAATTCTGGTATGCCGTCTGTTATCATCCTTCTATAAATTTCCTCACATTTTTGTACAGGCAAAGGTTTTGATTGTGCCTTCGCATACCCGTCTTTATCACAGATAAATAACATTGCCTCGTCACCCCTTGTTATTTTACCAGTAAGCATTTCCTCACCCACTGGCTCAAAAACTTTGCCGCTTTGCTTGATAGTATACGTTAGCATTGCAAATCCTGCATAATCAAATAATTTCATCTGAGCTCGCTTAGCCCTTTCATGTCCGAGGAAAGCGGCCTTATGATATTGCATATGTCAAATTAATTTTGTTTTGCTATCATCTATAAGCTTTCGTTTCCTAGGTACAGTATACCCGTATGCAATATGCACCAGCTGATGAATATACACTAGCTGTTATTATCGCAGCTGCTGGAATAACACGATTGGTTTTTTTTACTGTCCTTTGCATCATGAGTCAGGAATTTTTGTTGTTTCAATTAATTAACTACTCGTCAAGCCAAATTGGCCACCAATGCGTGGTGGTTTCCAAATATAGGACCTGAAATAAATACTAATGCTACTAACGCTATGGTCAAAGTGCTAAATGTCATAATTTGTCTTTGAATTTAATGATGCATGAAACATTTCTTATACTCTATTACGGTTCTGTATATTATTTATGTGACGTCATATATTCGACGAATTGCATAACATCATCATTGTATGAATTGCACTGAAGCAACAATAACAAACGCGTTATTACGGAAACAGACTTTCTGAGATGTCGCATACAGCGATGATGATATGCATAAGAAGAACCATGTTAACGCTTGTGACTATATGCGTGATCAATGGCGCAGGGGTATTTACAATATACACATTAAATTATTTAATTATCACATTGTACACCGATCAGTGTCATTAGTAAAAACAATGGTAGAAGAAACGATAACAGCATTTTATAATGTACCACAGAGGTCATTATGTGCGTGTTCACCTTAGATTTTCAACATAGCTCACTAAGAGGATGCTCGTGTCGAAAAATCAAAAAAAGAGTAGTTAGCGCTCGCCATCTTCGCCTTTGATGACTAGACGAACCGTGGGCTCGGCATGGGCTCGTTTATATAATCCATACCGCATTTTGGATGCCGTAAAATTATTCCATTCCCTTCGCGTTTGTTATTATTCATTTTTACTTTATCAGTTAGCGCGGGATTTAGTGAATCACACTTTTCCTTTTCCTCTGTTATCATCCTCTTCAGAGCTGACATAACTATGTCGGCATCCCTATCTTGGCTTGATTTGAGCTGGAACTGTTAATCTCTTATTATATATACACAAGCGCCTACATATAATCGAAAGATAGCATTGTCTGGTTTAAAAGAAAGGTTTTCCAAAATTTTGGTTGCGATAGACGGGTCTGGACCATCAATGGACGCAGTAGACTATGCAATTGCTATTGCTCAAAGGGATGATGCGGAGTTAACTGCTTTATATGTAGTATCATCTCCAACAAGAGATGATTACACATCAGATATGCCAGAAGATCAAATCCCAGAAACAGTAAAAAACATCTCACATACTGCTAAAAAAGAATCTCAACCTTGGTTTAACGAAATTACTGAGAAAGTGAGAGCAACAGTCAAGGTTGTGACATTAAAAGAGGATACAAAAAAAACTAATAGTAGTATTATTCAGTTGAAAACACAGGTAATAATTAGTCCTATCTCTGTTACAGGTAATATTGTAGAGTATGCCGAACGTGAGAAGATCGATTTAATTGTAATAGGAACGAGAGGAAGATCGGCATTTAAGAGATTATTATTGGGAAGTACTGCATCTGGAGTTGTAACTCATGCACATTGTCCCGTAATGGTAGTAAAGTGAAAAGGCTCTTCTATATGCTTTAAATCCACCCTATCTGTAGTGCTGTTCCTGTTTCTATTCCTATAATGCCAAGCGGCCATTATAGCGATCATTAATGTTGTGAACAAATATATCTAGTAAGGTTAATGTTTTGCAGCGATTATGTTTGATTTCATTTAACTATTTATTACCCGTTTGATATGCATTTAGAACTAATAAGTTAGAGCGTCGCTTCTGTAATGCTGACGGCAACCAGTTTCCGTATCGTTAACATAAAGTAAAATTATAGATCTTGTAATGGTATAGACATGTTGTTAGTATATGTCGAATAACATTAACTTCACTACATCACTTAATCTTAGAATGAATAAAGAAGAAAGGAGCGAAACACAAAATATAAAAGATAACAAAGACGAGACAAAGAAACGAAGAACCATAATACTGACTAAGAACGTAAATGAGTACGATACAGGAGAATAACACACAAGCAAGGATTTGGCTGTGAGATATTTTTTGATGTTTAAAAGAAGAAATTGAATAAAATATTAGATAACCTTGCAACACATGGTATCGGAGAACCCGGTTTGCTGAAAGGATACTCTGAGTGCAAAGAAGTATTGATCGATAATTTTAGGATCGTCGATGTGAGAACGGTGGTGGATGGAGAGAACCCATTATTTGAATATGAGCTCAACATAATACGTGTTGTAAGCTACTTAGAATTAGGTGAGAAGGTAGTCATATGTTGTCGTGCAGGTGTATCCAGAAGTAATGCTATAGCATTAGGGGTCTTAGTACACTTTCGATGTATGCCCAGCAAGCGTTTGGTATTCCTTATGAACCTCATTTATCTAATTTATGAACCAATTTGCATATAAAGGAGTTTATTCTTCTATTACATCTATGAAAAAAATAGGAAACCCTTCTTGTCTATCTAAATCTAAAGATGGTAAACCAAAAGATACATGCTAAAACACAGGGTTGTGAAGAATGTCTAAAGATGGGCTCTGGTTGGGTACATTCGCGTCTTTGTCTTACATGCGGTCATGTCGGCTGCTGTGATGATTCTATCAATAAACATGGGACAAGGCATTTCCATGCTACTAATCATCCGATTATTAGATCTTTTGAATCAGGAGAAGATTGGGAATGGTGTTTTGTAGATAATATGCTTCTGCAATCGTCATAGAATCAATGAATTTGAATTATTTATTACTCTATATCTGTTGTATTTTAAATGCTGTGACGGTATTACCATCAAAGTTACTTCACAGCTTGTATGATTCTTATAACTAGGAGAATTGGTGCTAATTATAGGCGACATCGACATGACGCTATCTGCTGCGTTTGCCTCGATGTTAGATTATTAATGAGCATAAAATAAGAATCATAAATACAAATGGTCGTTATGAGATTCAGAAAACACAGCCTTATTGATTGTTGGCCCATTAGATGACTTTCTCTCGGAGGGTGGCAAACTATGGTCTTCTACGAAAGAAAACCTGAAAGGCGTTAACCTAATCAAAAACTTGAAAAATATATTATCCACAGCAAGATCGTCTGGTACAAAGGTTGTATACGTTCCGCATCATCAGGCCGAAAAACCTCATTCAAGAAATCTAAGTAACCGACATAGTCGAACCAGTATCATATCATTGGTTTGGCTTATAACTAGTTTGTTAGAGCAATTCTAACAGTATCTTTTTTTGAAAGTAGAACATCTAATTCTTTTTCTCCTCATGTGATAATCCTTCAATCCACATTGATATAACCGAGAAATCGTCAAGATATTTTTTCGATTTCAAATTCAGAAGTTCGGATTCCAATGTTGTTTTCTTCAGCTCGTGCTCTTTAGCGATAGTGTGTCCTACAACGGTCTTCGACTCAATATTGATTTCACACATATTACATCTAATATGATAATTTGTTTGCATGTATTACTGGATGGAGTTCATATCTTAATTTATTTGCTAGTTATTGTCAGTGGTATCGCACAAAACCCTAAGATACAATTACGCAAAATTTTCTCGGCTTTAGATACATGCGTAAAATTTATTTAGGTTGTCTATGGAAGAAAGATAAGAGGAAACCAATCCATAATCATTAAAATAGGCTTGTGTCAATTCACTTATAATGCCTTCTTTGGGGATGGTTTAATGGGGCTGATTACATGGGTAGTAATCGGTGTCATAATATTGGCAATAATAGGTTTAGGATGGCAGACATTCTTAGCAGGTGTTAAGAAAGGCGCAGATAAAATTGGTCTTACACCGATTATAAAGAATATTACCTACCAAGCAAAACAATCATTTGGAGGTATTGCGAAGAATCTTTCAAGTTCTGGAATCAAGAATATTTTTAAACTTTGATAGAGGAGAAAACAAATGCCACAACATGCATCGAATTTCAAAGTAATTCAAAATCATAATTTAATATTTACAGAAACTATTGGGCCGAAAAATTTAGATAGATCATATATTATCATCAACAGGTCAAGATTTTTTCTATTGCTCTAGATACTATGAATCCGTTATATACCAAGTCGTTTTATTCAGTTATATGAGTAGTCTGGGTACCGTTACTAATATGTAGGTTTACTAGAGTGCACAAGTGTTGGCTTAGCAGGCGCACGGGATGCTAAGTCAAGTGTCATAGCAAATGTCATTTTAGCACCATCTTCCAAATTGCTTGTCAAGGTACTCGGATACCTGGTCTTTTAGTTCTTCAATGTATTGATAGAACCTATTTGCACATACGTCTGAC
>JBAVTY010000880.1:0-1949 GCA_049696495.1 Candidatus Nitrosopolaris sp. | reverse complement strand
TTTGCATTTTTTACTAGATTCGAAGAACGTTTCAATGCTTCATGCGGGTTTTGAATCAGCTCCATATTTGCAGAGTCTATGCCTTCTTCAATATCCCTTATTCTTGTTTCAGCATCGATTCCATTATTCCATAATCCTTCAAATAAAGAGGAATAATAGTTAACGTATTTAGACTCATTACTCGTTAAGAGACTCTGCATTATTTTACCGCCTTCCATCTTATCTATGGTAGCATAGAAGTGTGTATTATCGACAGCAAAGTTGATTGGTGGTAGAATTCCGACATGTCTTACCTGCACTCCAGCATTTATAAATACTTCTACTAAATCTTTGTTTTCTTTATCTATGACTGTTAGCCATCGGATACCCACTCCCTCTCCTCTCATATGTTTATCAAGTATTTTCTTGTACTGATCAAAGAAATTGGTATACGCCAAATGCATTCCGCCACTTGATGAACAAATTAATCTTTTAGACGCATTCTCAATAACATATCTCATATGATTAAATATTTCAGCTGGATCTTCCAATACTTTAGTTTCAGGCGGTTCTATTCCTTTCTCTATTTCTCTTATTTTCTGTTCAGCAGGTATCGCCATTTTCCAGAGGATTTCAAATATGGACCGCTGCTGTTCTACTAATCGTTTTACATTACTATGAATAACATGAAGCGCTTCTTTTTCAAGGGTTGCAGTAACTATAAGTTCAGTATCACTCAGTTCAATTTTGCCTTTAACTCCGTCCATGTGACGAAGCTGTGCAATCTTCATTACTTGTTTGCAAGAAGAAATATTATGCTTTGTAATATCAGTTATTTGTCTTAATCTAACATCTTGGCCATCAGCTTCGAAATACCGTACTTGAATGAGAATATTTGTGCGTCTATTCTCGTGTGTCTTTGAAAAATCGAAAAAAAACAAAAATGAAAGGGATGGAAGCTAGACTGTATGCAATCGGAATTGAAAGCTTTGAATTCAACGCCAGTCCTAAACCCAAGTACATAGCTAGCATTACACAAATGATTCCTATCATAATATACTGCTTCGTTCTGAAAAGAAATCTGTCCACAACAAATTTACGATAATGACTCATGTGATAAATAACTGGCATTATGAACATAGCTGTTGCTACTGCTACGGAATAAAGTGCTGCCAAAAGATTTGTCTTGTCAAGGAATGTAAAGTATGACGGAGGATTTACTGTGATTTTTAGGAGAAAGCCGAAGAAAATAGAAGAAGCTGAACCCAGTATTAGAAACCAATCTAGATCAACACCAATTATATCATAATGCTCAGAAGAAGAACGCATTACTGGATCATCGTCTGATTCAGATGACATTCAAAATTATTATGTTTATCTATGATATATAAAGCAAGGCCTATTTTGAATTTCTAAATTTTCCTTCTGATGTTCTACATTGTAGCGAAGTTCAGTACAATCATCTGAATCAGATGGATACAACAAACTAGCTAAAGATATAGACCTGTAGTAATTAATTCACTTTGGTTATTAGTGTAGATAGTTGATACTTGGAGAGTGACTGTAGATAGTTGATCTGTTGACTTTGTGATATTTCATCCTGACAATAGTTTGACTGTTTTTTAGAACCTTGTACTTCGTGTTCGTGTTCCATAATACGAATATACTAATATAATCGAGTATTTGCGTTTTCATGCGTAAACTGTGTCTATCTTACTAACAGTCATAATGAGCGAACGTATTGATATTCCTTGTTTTAATTTGTTCCATATGTAATGGATGAATCCCTGTCTGGTTTTCTTTCTGACCTATGACATGACAAATTCCATTGACGGCACTGCCTTTGTTATCCTGTACGAAAGCAGTCTGTATCTGAGAATTTGAAGGAGAATATAGGCCAGAAAGACTAGGTGCGCGTGTATAAGCGCCGCTTCGCTCTTTCTGAACCTGTACTCTCCAAACCCTAGCTG
>JBAVTY010000879.1:0-8440 GCA_049696495.1 Candidatus Nitrosopolaris sp. | reverse complement strand
CTGTTAGGATATGGGTATTGGCCAGAATGGAGCGTGATATACTAAAATAAAGAATACTTCAACCACAGACAAGTGCCAAAATGCAACGTACAACTGATGATAAAACAATTGATATTTAAATTTCATTGAAACAACAGCCGTACCCGCGCGCCAGCATCGAAATTACACTGAACGAATTGATGTGTATCTGGTGGCCTGTCATTATCCGGTTCGGGATAGTCATTCGTCATCCTCAGGCCGGCCTTGCAAGTACTACACCGGTCATAACCAATAAGATAGGAAACAAAAAACCTATCATAGTTGGTGGCCTAATTAACCTAATGGGATCAATTGGACTGTTAGTATACCATTCAACAGAATTTGCAATATCTGCAAACTTGGCCATAATTGCAACGGGCCTATCGATGGCACTCACTGCAACTTGGAACATAGTTGTATCGGAATCCGCAAAAGAGTTCATTGGGATTTCAACAGCTGTAGGTGCATTACTAATGTTCATCGGAATGGCTACTGGTCCAGCTGTGGCTGGAGTGTATATGGAGAATCATAGCACTATAGCTGAAATTCAAGGCTCGTATCCCACTCTCAGATCTTATGACATGGTGTTCCTTACCTCCGCATTGCTATCAGGGATCTCAACAGGATTTGCTTTTGTGCTCAATAGAGCACATAAAGCACAGAAAAGTACCAGAGAAGAGATTTGTCAGCGTTGCATCACAGGAACAAAAACGACAGTTCAAAAAAATGCTAAGGAAGTAGTCTCTAACATCCCCAAAGGATTCCTATTGAAGCAAGGAAAGTGAGGTGAGGAACAAGACTCCCAGAGAGGAAGTATCTAACCAAACCCTACTGTAGATTTTCATCTACCAATTTTCTATTGTTTGTAGCCGCCACATTATGAGATAAGGCCAGTTGTTGCAAGAATACTGGCGAAGGTTATTACAACTACTCTATAGATACCGTATGAAGAAAGACCGGTGAAATATGCTACCAACGAAGTAAAGAGCAAGAATACTGAGCTGAGCCACATAAGAGTTAGGTTGGTTTTTTTATATATTTGAATATCCTACTTGTATAATTCGCCATCCTCTTACTCTGCTAAACCAATCTGCATACAACCAATTTTTATGTCTATCATTATAAACAGCTTGCAAGGCTATCCGTGAGAATTACCAAAGAACAATTCTCCAACGACGTATTCCTTGCTTAATGCCTGTTGGACATTTAATTCGAATTCTTCGGTGCTAACCTGTGCGTCAGTATTACTGCTTTCTCCGGTCCTAATCTGTTAATTATATGCCTAGAGACTGTTGTTTTTCCTGCTCCTGGTGGACCTCTGAGTATAATCAGATATCTCATGATAAGCCGTTTCCACTTAGCCTATGTAACGCTGCTGTGGTGATTGAACCAAGAATTGCAAGTAATATCGATGCAGAGGCTGGAATCTTCGAAGAATTGGAACTGAAAGCATTTGAAGATTAGATGTTTGCTTCTCTGATTGTCTTTGCCTTGTTGCAGCAAGTGGGAAACTAAAGACGTAATCTATAGAACACTAGTTACTAGTATTACAAATCGTGTTACAATGTAACCTTGTACTAAAAGGCAGAGGACGCTTTTTTCTCTTAGCTACAGACTAGATCACTTAAATCCGACGTTAACACAGTTCCAGGAAATAAATGTATATAAGTTTAGACTACAGTAAATAGAGAATGAACGAAAGTGCAAAGGTGACCCCGGAAGGCTACCATTCGATCAACTCTCACCTAATTGTGAGAAACGCAGCACAGGCAATAGAATTTTATAAAAAAGTGTTTGGCGCTGAAGAGCGGTTCCGTATGCAAGGTGATCTTAACGGTAAGTCTATCATGCATGCAGACCTCAAAATAGGTGATTCTACCTTTATGTTAACAGAGGAATCTGCAGAAATGAAAAATCATTCGCCTGAATCTATTGGCGGAAGTCCAGTTAGCATGTACGTTTATGTTAGAGATGTAGATGACATATTTAATCAGGCGGTGTCTGCAGGCGCTACAGAGCTTAGACCAGTCAAAGACCAGTTCTACGGGGATCGTTCTGGTTACTTAAGAGATCCATTTGGACATTTGTGGTCTATAGCAACTCATAAGAAGGATCTTTCACAAGATGAAGTTCGAAAGGCAGGAGAAGCATTCTTTGCAGAAATGTCCAAGATGAAGGCCACATAGTGAAGACAAAGTACCCTACAAAGAATGGTACAATGACATCTTTGTAATTATGTGACTGTACAACCGACAAATTGCTCCTCGGTATATGTCGGCAGATGTAAATACGTTCTTGATAGCCTTGCAATTTCAAGTCTATACCTCGTGAACCAGTTTCTAAGATAGTGCATTGGAACAGTTGGTAAAAAAATGGTAAAGAAATTCATTTAAAGTGGCGGGCAGGTTCTGTTCTCAATATCGGCTAGTTGTAATATTCACGCCTACATGGCTTGCGTAATCATAATTGTTTATTTAGCAAAGGTAGGTGTTATTTCGATCATCTTTTTCATATCCTACTCATGTGTCTTTAGTTATACCACTCTATCAGAAGTATTACTTGGTAGTAAATGCTGTCTAGTGGGTTGTATTTTATTTTCCCGCCCTTCCTCTTTGTCCCCGACAGTATTATAGAATCGAAATCTGACATATGTATTAAACCTGAATATGATAGATGAATTTCACTTAATATAGTGCAACCCTCACTTCTTTCTGGTGGACTTCAAGCTTCTTGCGGTATAGCCTCCTTTTTGCCTTTACTCAATACGCTAACTATCTTTCCTAAACAGATATTTGGTTATGTCTAGTTTGAAACGCCTTGTTCTATAACAATTGGCTGAAGAAACCAATAGGTACAGATAACCCTTCTAAGCTAAGCCTCTAATGAACAAAATTATCAAATAATTGTATGAAATTATGTCAGTCGGTGTAACGCATGAGTCTAATTTCAAAGCCTTTTTATGATATAACTCCACTTCCTTTAATATGGTGGAGATAACTCGTCATATCCATTCTATAGATGGCATAGAAGAGCCTTTCGGAATCGGGAATGTTCCGTACCTTGTAGAAGAGGGACCTAACGATTTGACTCTTATTGATACCTGCTTTATGTCAGAATTACCTAAGCTAGAAGCCTACCTAGATAGTGCAGGCTATCGTATGGGGGACATAAAACGGATAATCCTAACACATGTACACGTAGATCATACACAAGCGGCCAACAAGATAAAGAAGAAGGGAGGAGGACGACCAAAAATATATTCCCACTGGGCAGATGCAGCATATTTGGCACATAACCCTCCATATCAAGGTCCGCCCCAGTAATCAAACTATTCAAGATATCCTTAAGAGAATTGGAGTGACAATGGAAGATGTAGTTAAAAAATTCGGGAGCTTGGAGAGAGAGGCGGTTATAGTTGATGAGCAATTGCAGGATGGAGATTTAGTAGAAAGCCTAAAGGTTATTCATACTCCGGGGCACACACCTGGGCACATTTCACTATATTCTGAAAAACAGGGAATTATCTTTGGTGCAGATTTTCTACTTAAATCAGTATTCGGATTTGACGGTTTATTTATCTCATCGGGGGACTCAATAGATCCTATGACAGCATTCATCTCAGCTCGAAGAATTTCACAGATAAAATTCGACAAGTTACTACTTTCACATCAAGATTCACCCATACTAGAAGGTGGACAGAAAGCTGTAGAAAAAGTCACCTCCGCGCCGGCTTTCTTTCCAATATAGCTTAGCCTCCTTGTGCTCAGTAAATCCATATTTATTCAAATATATTATTCAAACATTTTTCTTCTCTTGTAACCCGGCTTCGATTATGATACGCATATCCTATAAGTAGTTAAAATGTTACCGTAGCTTCTCCATAAACCGTTTGTTTGTAACCGTTATGAACTTTGCGCTTCCTTTAATGTATCACCAGAAAGTGCACCATCACGTTCATCAGCAACTGTAAGCTGTACTGCATATATGCATAGGGACAGTATGTCCGAGTATATCTGTTGCAGCAACAACATGTTGTGTGAAGTTCTTAGGTACACCTCATCCTATAATCTCGTACATGGCTGCTTTCTTTGATATTAGGCTCTATATGTGTTCTAGATTGATTATCCATTGGTCTCACGTCTAGAGGTTTTAAACAAAGCGTGTATATTTCGATAATCGTGTTCGTGCATATGATATATGGCATAACAAGATGCAAAGTTTGTTCGTACTCAAATTTAAAGTATGTAAGCGCTTTCATGTGAATATCAGTTTATCTCGCCTGTTGCAAAAGCTGGTGCAAGGTTCGTTCCTAAAAACAGTGCTCCGATTCCTATCGGTACTATCGGTACAATAAGACTGATTTGTTTTTATGATAGGATTCTACTGGATCTGTGTTAGCCAAATGGGCAGAGTAACATCATCCTCCAGACAATTGTACGAAGAGACAATATTAGATCAAATGAAATTACAGGCAGCCTTAGTGGATACCCGCAAAAATGCGTTTGATTTGTTATTAAAATTATGGAATTTAGAACAAGCCGCGTACGTACATTAAACTTCTGATTTGATTATCAACACTGAATGTTACTAGAGCTGAATTGATGAAGATTATTCATTTGTCATTACTTCGACTTAGAGGAATCTCTTCTCTCAACGCACCCTCCACCATCGAGGCAAGATTGTCGACAACTATTCCAAAAATGTTCTCTCCAATTTCTGATGTGGCTTTACTTGCTTCGCTCCCGACTATTCCAGATTTTGATAACTCATCCGTTCTGTACTCGAAGAATGTTTTGTAATCTTCTTCATCAACCGCGTTTGCCATGTTCACAAGATCTGGTCTTACTACCAACATGCATGATGTTTCTGCTATATTTGCGTGATTTGCGCCGGCGTTACCAATCTGGGCCGCGATTTGCGGGGTGGAAGCGAGCCAGTCCAATACCCTCACTTGTAGATCTGGGAAATCATATCGTATGTTTACTCTCGCCGAGTAAATGGGTCCCGAATTCCAATTATGACCATTAAGAAGCAGAACTTTCCTGATGCCGCTACGATAAAGCCATTCTGCAATATCACAGATCATTCTTATCATCGTTTCTGGTCTAATGGCGAGAGTTCCCGGAAAGTCGCCATGGTTCTGTGAACATCCATATGTGATAGGAGGAATTACGGGGACTCCTGTTTTTGCAGAGACTCTCTTTGCAACTTCATAACAATCTATTGTATCAGTAGCTAATGGTAAATGTGGACCATGCTGTTCACATGATCCAATCGGTATGATTACCATTTTCATTCTTGTTGTAAGTTTTTCAATGTCTTTCCATTTGAGTTCTTCCCATAAAATAGCTTTATTCTTGTTGCTCATTATTCTCTGTGAGAGAACAAAGAATTTAAATTTATCAATGCCCTGTGAATAGCAAAGTTGTAATTGTCTTCAGCATCATCTTCAGCATCGTTGAGTGTTGTTGAACTATTTGAAAGGACTTACGGTAAGCGAGACATTTCCTACATGCAATGATAATGCGATCGAATCTTTACCGATCTTATGTGATGAATCTGCTCGTTTTGAATATACGCCAACTCGTGGAGTTGTGTTGGAATTTGGATAAGGATCTCTAAATCACAAATAATTATGCAAGAAAAATAAATGCATTGCCATATTTGCAAAGTTGAGTACTTTAGAAACACCTGCAAATCTCCTCGACAAGGATCAGTCGGTTTGAAGACGTAATGATAATCTATAAGCGATTCAAATTCAGATACTTAACTTATATGCAACGTTTTTTTTAAGCCATGACATACATTCCCAGCTGCAAATATTTCAGAAAAATTGCTGACGGTCAAGTGTGACGGTCTTGGGTCGTAAGCATGCAGTCCCTCCCCTTCTATAGCCTCTGTGTTAAGCCGAAATAACGGCTTACACTTGTGCCATGCCGCCATCCACAACCAATTCCGTTCCCGTGATGTAGCTGCTATCTTCGGATGCGAGAAAAACCACGGCCTTGGCGATCTCGATAGGTGTACCGAGCCTGCCGAGCGGAACACTGTTAGAAAGCATCTTCAAGTACTGCTAATGAAAAACACCCTGTTAAGAAAAAACTACCCCATACTACTGCGGGCACCATCTTATGTTCCGATCAGTCAATGTTGGGCGTGTAACAAACCAAAGCCGTCGTTAATACAATCGGCAGAGTACGGTCCTATTGGGAGTGATCTTTTGTAATAGCAAGGGGCACCTTACATGTCTTATCACAAGTTGATTTCATGGGGCAATGGACAGATACAGTCAATGAAACTATTTTATCTCGCATTGATATAACAAAAGTGCTAGCATATACCTATGACCCTGTGTAAGAATTGTGGTAAGGGCATCAAATGGTTTAAGGATCCTGTCAATGATAAATGGATTCCACTAGAGGCAGACTGTACTATTGAATACGAAAGTCCGGAAGAGGTTGACATGGATGTAGTATTACAATGGAAACACAAATGCACAGCTGTTCTAACATGCAATAAAGGCTGTGGCACACAGATCTATTTTGACCCGAATAACAAGTCGCCTTCAGGGAAAATGATACCGATGGAGATTGCAACGCACGAGAATCATACTTGTCGTGGGAGGCAGCAGGAAGAAACGGATTTTCCTATTTGATACGAAGTATCTTGTGGAGCTAGAGCGGCAGTATCCTTTCATGCTATTCTCCACTGCTAGGTCACGAAGTAGCCAGAACAATTTTTAGATATCAAAGTCAAGGTATGCGCCCAACTAAAAGAGGAGACATCTCGTATAATTGGAGACGAGGTTTGGAAGCAGAGAAGCACAGACATCCGCGATGTCATCAGCTCGGGAAGTTAATCCGGAAACGTGATGGGCCTGAGGAGATTGAAGAACATTGGCTAAGTATACAGATGTCAACTCGTTCTCGGCGCGAACGACTTCGACGGCGACACCTCGGAACGATACGGATACGTCAACCGGGCACTTCCGGACGCAGAGCTGGACGACTTCGTCGACGTGCTTGGCGGCGAAGAATCCCTTATCACGGGCGTGTATATACACGCATAATATGAAATTACATGAAAAATTTCATGAATCAAAGAACGGCGATAAATTGACTACAGAGGAGAAATACACAGGTAAGCTTGAAGGAAAAATTGCAGTTATCACGGGGGGAAACAGCGGTATAGGTCTTGCTACGGCAAAGCAGTTCGTTGATGAAGGTGCCTATGTTTTTATCACTGGTCGACGCCAAACCGAACTTGATGCAGCAGTCAGAGAGATCGGCAAAAACATCACCGGTGTTCAGGGTGACGTCTCAAATCTAGAAGATCTTGACCGGTTGTATGCCACCGTAAAGCAGCAAAAAGGTCGAATCGATGTCCTCTTCGCAAACGCAGGCATTGCTGAATTCGCATCTTTAGGATCAATTACTGAATCCCATTTTGATAAAATATTCAACATCAATGTTAAAGGTCTCCTATTCACGGTACAAAAAGCGCTTCTGCTGTTTCAGGACGGCGGTTCTATCATTCTAACTGCTTCGGTCGGAGGATCCAAAGGAACCCCGGCGTTTAGTGTTTACGATGCAACTAAGGCTGCTATACGATCCTTCGCGCGTTTGTGGACTGTCGATCTGAAACATCGCAAGATCCGGGTTAACGCCATCAGTCCTGGTCCGACAGATACACCTGTCCTTAGGCGTTTATTTGAGAACGAACAGATGAAGACGACTCTCTTGAACACTATACCACTTGGACGAATGGGCAGTCCTGACGAAGTCGCAAAAGCCGTCTTGTTCCTCGCATCAGATGACAGCAGCTTTATCACAGGTATTGAACTGTTCGTAGATGGCGGTCGGGGACAAATTTGAAGGACCAAGCTATTCGCAAACAACATAATAAAGAAGAAATCTTAAGTTTAGCAACTAGGCTTACTACGGTCTGATATTGCAGGATGGGTTTATTGCCCTAACTGCCACTGATGGGATTGTGGATTCGCGAAAATGCTTAACCTTTGACATACATCCTTCTGGTACCTGAGGCTACGGCTGAACTACAACGCATTCGAGGCCGCCCTTTAATTGGCATATAAACAATGACAGTCTTAATAAAATTGGGAGTTTGGCTTATGCTTAGAACATATGATATTCATCTAACAGCAGCAGAAGAGGACAGTCAGTATGTATGCGTGTTATTGCGCATCTACTTTTTTGGTCTTATCGACACCCAATGCGCATTATGGTTCACATCTTGCTTTCGATACTAATCACGAGAACGGTTCGCACCATCAAGACGTTACCAATACGAAGTACGGTTCACATAGTTTCAACGAGACTTACCTTGCGAAGGGTTCACACTGTGAAGTCGATACCAACGCGAATTACGGTTTAGGACTTAAAGACTGCGACCTGAATACCGC
>JBAVTY010000878.1:0-2419 GCA_049696495.1 Candidatus Nitrosopolaris sp. | reverse complement strand
CCAATATTATAACATGTAGAATTAATTTTTATTTAGGAAGGAGGCTGAATTTCCCTTACACTAAAGTATTTCACATCCATATCGTCAATGTTATCCCACCTAAATATTGCAATTGGACCTCCCCATGATATTATCTGCGTATCAGCACCACCGCAGTTAGGATAGCCTCCACCCCATTCACCGTTATCCGTATATCTGAGCACTCTGTGCCAATTATTGTTTGAATTCTCATCGATCCATTGCTCTAGTCTTACAGAACCATCGCGTAAATTATAAAAAACAGCTTTGAGTCCAACCCATCTTCCAAGTAGTGGACTGATAGCGTGCTGCTTCTCAGGATCTCCAGCTGTATACCCTATCGTATGCTCCAAATCTTTCTCAAACTTAGCTCTTCCATCTATGTAAGTATTTGAATGATAAGTAGTCGCCTCACATTGTCTTGGTAATCTATCTATTATTGCAATGTCATTTGTATTTCTCCCACCACGTGCAACTAACTCTATATGTGGCGAACCGTTTTGAGTAGAGTCGGTAAAACTATTTATTTTAAAATACCCAGTCATTTCTATGTTCTTCCAGTCGTTAGGTGATTGCATGTATCCTTTTGCGGCCAAGACTTGCTGATCCAGTGTATTAATGAGATCCTGATGATAACCTGATGAAGTTAATACGCCATAACGAACTTCATTACTTTGTACTTTCCAGCTACCATCATCATTTTGTTGCAGGAAAGTGGTTGGTGGCCCTTCTCCTCCTATTCTTGGGTCATTTCCAGGGTCATCCATATTCATAAACCATTCCTCACCACCAGTTTTCGTTGGATAGAGTTCTTTTATCCCGAATTTGTTTACACCTGCATAACGAATAGTAGTAATAGGATGATATGAAGTTGAAATCAAATAGTAATTATAGACTAGACTAATTACAACTATGACAGCAAATACGATAATACCGTTCCTTAACAGTGTTTTGTTCATATTTTCATGTCTTTCGATTTCTTTTTTAGCTTAGCAACAATTGTTTGTAGCATTTTAGCATTATTATTCAGATAACCTGCAACAATATATTCAAGATAACTTAAAACCTAGTCTACAACATCTACCAAAGAATGCCTTTAAGTACCTATATGTTAAGAGGTTCTCAGTACAATTCTAGATATTGTCGTTCCAAAAAAAGTGAGCCGTGTGAAGTTGTGTCAAGGAAGAATTGTTTCTTGCGATGTAGGATTGTCTATTGATGGCGGTCGTGCTTGTAGCACTAGATTCAAATTCATTATTTGGCCAAGTCTGTTCACAGTTAGCACTGCATTTTCACCGATTGACTTATGCAAGTCGATGTAATTAATCAGATCATCTATACCCCTAAGAGGATGTCCATCTATTCCTGTTATAATATCACCTACAGTTTGGGTATTCGAAAAATCATTTTGTGTTACTCCCTGTAGGCCTACTTTTTCTGCAGGACTACTAGTTTGAACTGAACTAACTACTACTCCTTTATAGTTCAGCGGTAAACCTAAAGCTTGTGCTATATCTGGAGTTATTGCACCACCAGCTATACCTAGCCATGGATGATTGTAAGTTCCAGTCTGAATCATTGTCGGAACTTCCTTGATTATCATATTTGATGGAACTGCAAAACCTATTCCAGAGAATTCACCAGTAGCAGAATTAATTGCAGTATTTATTCCTACTACTTGTCCTAGCATATTGAGCAAGGGTCCGCCAGAATTACCTGGATTAATTGGAGCATCTGTCTGAATTGCACTAGGTGTAGAATATCCTGTGTCTGGATTTGGCAGTAGACGTCCCATTTGACTAACAATACCAGTTGTCATCGTATCACTAAGTCCAAAAGGATTACCTATAGCTATTACTTGTTGTCCTACTTGCAGAGAAGAAGAATTTACAATTGCTAGAGGAACAAGATTTTCAGGTGAGAAATTATCTGTAATTTGTAATACTGCAATATCGCTCGAGGGATCTTTTCCTATTACTTTTGCTCTATATGTATTTCCGTCAACAAATGTTACATCAGCTGTACTAGCTCCATCAATTACATGATTATTGGTGATTATACGTCCTTGCTTATCGTAGACAAATCCAGAACCCAATCTTGCAGATTGATTTCCTACTGGATTACCATTCATTATAATTTGCAAATTAGGATTTGCTGTCCTAGCTGTGATTTGAACAACAGAATTCTCTACTTGTTTAAAGATTTGTGTAAGAGATGATGTAGACTTTTGCGTTGCTAACGCTATACTTTTTGTTGAATTCTGCATAGGAGGGTCTTGTATAGTACGTAAATATTGATGACTTTGTCCTGTTATTTGTCCGTAATTTCCTCTTACTGAAGAGACTCCTAACACACGTGTGTTGCTGCCGCTGTCAATCGCAGTTTGAATAAAAAGTATGGC
>JBAVTY010000877.1:0-2138 GCA_049696495.1 Candidatus Nitrosopolaris sp. | reverse complement strand
GGAGACAAGGAAAAGATGATCTTCTGGTATCAAAATACTATCCTAAATTCCTCAATCTAAAAAACGCTATAGCCAATTATTATAGAACAAGACGTTTTAAACTAGACATAACCAAATATTTGTTTATGAAAGATAGTTAGCGAATTAATGTTATTGAGTATAGTTTAGGAGTTCCCCTGATATTCTTAGCTAACATTGTAGATTAAATGAAGATAGATTTTCAAGGTATTTCTGCAATAAATGTGATAGGGAATATACTGGCTGTCCGAAAATAGTATACGAAAATCCAAATGAAGAGTTAGGTGAGGATATATATACTATCACTTTTGAGAAAGATAAGTCACACGACCCCCTTTATCATACTTGATTACAACATCTAGAGATTGTGATACTACATTGTTATCATCCTGCACGAACAACAGGTCAACTGTCTTGGAGGATATATTCTCTTTAATTAATTCGTGTTTTACCCTGTGATTATGTAACATTATTTTAAAGAGTAAAACACATTTATTTTTCAGGTCCGTGTAAACTCTAACGGATTGCTCGTCTACAGTTATGACTTCTTTGCTTCCACCCTTGTTTATGAATACCACGGTATCAATATCATGCTGCTTATCATTCGAAAAGAGCAATCTATAACCGTGTTTGTATACGTTATAAGCTTCTCTTAATTTCAGTTTCTTATCGACATCGACATAACAACTACCTATTTTTTCTATGATCGCAGATAAATTTCGCAGCGAGTTAGATAGCAACAAAGACAACGAGGAATTTGAGCTTGCAATTTCAGGATAACAAAATATTCGCTTCAATTTCACAAGGTTCAGATTATCTGCTGGACCTTTAGTTTCAAATCTCTCGTAAAATGATTTCACAGAGGTTACATCATAATCTGATGCAATTCTAAAGACATTCGTAATCACATTTCTGTCTGGACGAGTTTCAGAAAATGAATATCGGCATCAAACCTACCAGTAGCAGCTATGTTTGGATTTGTACCAGGACTAATGATGGGGTTGAAGAGAATGAATCACCCTTTAACTCTAGTTATCCAACCACGGCCTTTTTTTTAAAAATTAGATAAACGCATAAAAATGTAACACTCCTTAAGATGAAGTCGGCCTCAGATTTTTTGGTTCTAAAAGTACTACAAGTCTACCAATAAGTGTTCCTCTAATGTTTATGAGTTGCAGACCGATTTTATCTAATTCATTTATAAAGTGTGTATTCATCAAATTTGTCATTAGTTTAAACCGTCCTGTATCTTGCTCTTGATCTAGACCTTTTATATCAATGCCTATCATTTCTATTTTTTTACGCCATCTCGTTAATTCTTGTTCTGATTTGTCTTCACTCATTATACTACAATCTCTAATATTATCTGATCATTATTATTAGTTGTAGTACTACCTATGTATGAAAGCGGTTAGCCTGTTGTCACCTAATCCATGGCATCTCATCAACATCAACGGCACCAGGATTTCATCGGATTATGACAGGTTGAAGGAGCGCAGAACAAAAATAACTTAATGGTTTTAGACTGAATAGAAGGATTTGGACAGCAAAACTGAGTCTATTGTACGTTTACTAAATGGTCTGAATATATCGCAATATCAAAATGTACAATAAATAATGCTAGAATGATATAGAAGACTTCCTGCAAAGTATAATATATGATTGTGCCGAGAAGTTCTCCATGGCTATCCCTTTTTTGAAGGCAAGGCAATGAGGTTTGACGTCGTCGTGACGTCGATTAGCACGCGTACCACAGGTTGTACAAAAGTTATAGAGGCCGAAGCTTGTTTGAAAAATCTGTTTTTACATCTAGTCTTTGGAGATAAATTAATCCATTCTGGACATAACCATCATTTCTTAGTTGATCTAGGTTTTGGCAGCAGTAATCATTCGTCATATGTCAGCAGGGGATTCTCCATATTGAACCCAAATGGTTCAAGATCTGATAAGTTAAAATCAAACTTAATAGTTTCTATTAGAGGACTTATTACGTCCAACTTTAGATCTTTGAAATTATCTTTCTTTTGGGAACTCCTGTCAGAATAATACACTGTAAGAAACTGCCAAAAAAACCACCTGCAATTGCTCCGCCGAGTGACGCTCCTAGACCAGTCCAGAGA
>JBAVTY010000876.1:0-9615 GCA_049696495.1 Candidatus Nitrosopolaris sp. | reverse complement strand
TGGTCTACTACAATTGTATAACAGGTAACAAACAACCAAAAGCGATAAAACACATGCTAGGGAGCTAATCAAACAGAAAATTAATTTAAAAATGGAGACATAAATAATGCCCCAGCCTCAAATAGATACATTGCACTGAAGGCAGTTGGTCTATAAGTGTATTCGGTACATGAGTATTCCGCTCGTCAGTCAATAATACTAATCATTAAAGTGATTATGGTATTTGATTATGGACCGATAAATGCACTCCACCAAAAGCCTTTTGTATCATTTGGAGACAAATCGAATGGCTGTTCTAGATTGATCCATGTTTCTCGTGCATTATCCGGCCTAACCATGCAGATAAAGCGAGAATCAAAAATAGAATTCTTGTAGGTGGCTGTTCGTCCTAATTGATATTCATCTGCTGCCAATTTGTCCGGTTTCTGTCTTTAATTCCTTTGTACAATCTTCGAACATTCGTTTAACCCTCTTATTACAACCTCTCGCTAGGACTGTTGGATTTTCTCTGCAGCTTTAATTTTAAGAGCGTATTGTATTCTCTTCATATAGCTTCTATAATCCATTATTTTTAAGATTGTAAACGAATTGTTATAAGTTGCTTCAACTGGTTGACAACCCTGTTACGCTAAGTGAACTAATGACCGATTAAATGATGGACTCGACCATATTTTGTTTTGCTTGAAAAGGTTTCCGCCATATATTATAGATTATAAATATGCAAGGGAGTAACTGCTTGTGTGTCTGACTTCTAGTTTATTCTACTGTTACTTTTTCAATAACACGCTTACTTTTTAAGCTGACTTTTTCTAAACTATTAGTTATTAATTTTACCAGCCAAAGTATTGCGGCTATAACACGTTGCGTCCATTCTAAATGTCTTCTCTTCCTTTCTTCTTCTTTCAGATAAAGACGGTATCGCTTTGCTGCAATCGTGCCTACATTATCGTACAAACTGTTCAATATATTCCTGATTGAATATAAAAACTAGTCGTGAATGGTTCTGTTGTCGCAAGATATCCAATCAAATATACTAACCATTTTTTTATTTTACAGACAGGATCTATCTTAAATAAGTTAACACAACCAGTATTTAATAACTATAATTTGGGTTTTAACTTCTTGACGTCGTGCAATTACCGTATTGTTTAGAGTTGAATCCCAATATTTTAAGTGCATAGAACACCGCCGATACAAATCTTAGCATCTTAGATTTTGTGAATTGTTAATGTTGTAAGTTGTAATTGCATAAACTTTTCTTTATCCCTTTTACTAGTTGATGACGCTCTTAAAGCCATTCCACAGAAAGGACAAAACGTTCCATGATCAAAGAAATAAACTTGCTATCTTCTGCAATATTTATTCACTTCCAAAATGGGACTTACCGACAATAATTTTAGAATACAGTTTTTTTTACATAAGTTACTACAAGTCGTAGATTCTAAATGGACAAATGGAGAGGATATTAAAAAAATTGAAACTTCTAACAGGAACAGGCGGGAGACAACAACAGATCGTATTCGCTAGCGTCATAAAGTCTGCGCATTATAGCTAATCATCCACATTGAAAATAGAGTATTCCATCAATGCAATTCGCTTTAAGAACATCTATTCTGGAAAAACAAAACTGCAGTAGCATTATCATTCGTCCACCGTATGATCTGTGTAATGCACTAGAGCAAATAGGTCATTCAGATATAGGCATAGTTGCAAAGATAGAAACAGCTGACGCTATTCATAACCTTGCTCATATACTCATTGCAGGCCTTGAATTACCAAAGTTCGGTATACTAATCGCGAGGGGTGATTTGCCTGTTGAAGTGGGATTTGAAAATTTAGCATTAGTACAAGAAGATATCCTTTGCCTGTGTCAGGTAGCAAATATCCCTGTTGTTCTAGCTACTTAGGTTCTCGAAACATTGGCCAAAAGTGGCTTACCAACAAGAGCTGAGATAACAGATGCAGTCATGGGACAACGTGCTGAATGTGTAATGTTGAATAAAGGCACTCATATACCTGAAGCAGTAAAGACATTATCGGGATTGTTAAGTGCGGAAGCAAGACATTACATTAAGAAGCGTCATGTGTTTCGAGAATTTACAAAGCAGCGTAGTATGTTTTGAAGATAAAAAGAGCTCCTAAATGTTTGTTATAACTCTATATGTTCATCAGTTCCCTTTTTATCTATCACACTTATGCTCTATAAATTGAATTACGTGATCAGGATTGACTAACTGACTATGTCATGCGACATTGTGTCTAGGACTCTGGACCCCAATTCCATAGCCGCAGAAGACCTGGTCCCGATATTTACCAGCTCACAGTAACTGCAATATAGATTATTTTAGTCTATATTACGAATTAGTGTTTGTGTATATGTACCAAAAAGAGATAGCTTAGTCCGACTCTGAGGGAATACAGAATGGTAAAGGACATCTGTTGTACAAACTGACTGTTTTCTGGAAAAGAGATTATAATCGTGCTCTATCTATGAGATTGCGAAAACTACTCCGTGCATTCTTATACTACAATTAGGTATAACAAGAGGCATGTTCCTTAATCTGGATTATTGGTTTAAAATACCTATATCTATTCTTTTGTCTCATAGTCTAATGAATTCAAAGATAACCATAGAATCCAGCGCTATGATTATTACAGCACTAGTATTACTGTTTGCCTCAAATCATATAGTTGTAAACCAACACGCACTAGCATACGTTTACTACCACAGATACGACCTCAGTCACTTACCCTGCATATGGATCCATGGGGGGCATGTCCGATGTGTCTAATATGCGTCGTAATAAACACGATCTTGGTTACAACATTGTTTGTGTGTTAGAAATAGATCATACGAGAAAGCTAGTCAAATATTTGAGTACTGACCAACTGGATAATTCAATATTTTATATCTTTCCTGGCACAGTATTTCGCCCAATTTGTTTGCTGTTTTTAACGAATATTTTATCAGAAATTCCTCGAAATACCTTAAAAATATAGAATAAATCTTTATTCAGGAACAGTCAATAAGCACGGATTAACCTATGTACAAATCCGGAGTGCTATGACATAGTTTGCGAAAAATAGTCTTAGCCTTTCGCATTTTGAGATTGAAATCCCTACGTCAACGCTTCTCTTTCTTGGACAGAGCAGAGTATTGGTTGAGTGAGCAAATAATGGGCCTCTTGGTTTCTTGCATCGATAGGATGCCATCTGTAGGTTAGGCCATAGGCTAGCGTAAAGCCACAGTGCACTAATGGTGCGAATGGGAGAATGCTCATCCGGAATGGATATTAAGAGGCTAGTCTAAATCGACATGGGAGAAACAACTTTTATTCAATCGCCTGGATTTAATGGCCCAAATTTGACTGCCCAATTAGCGTGAAATTACATACAGATCCTTGCGAAAAGATGTTCGAGGGTAGGAGGGATCATGTGGTCGTTCTCAGACACCTCATACCATGTAGGAAGTTGCTTCCAAGCTGGAGGGCCAGATTTTTCAGTTAAAATTGATAGACTAGCTGGTTTCTGCACAGCGGCCATGATCTTAGCTTGAGCTGGATCAATATCTTGAGCAAACGAATCGTGGAATAGAGTTGTGTTTATGTACGCGAATCCGGAACTTTACACTTATTCATATATTTGTGTTAGATAACAAATATATCTTCTAGCCCTTTTTTACGAACCCTAATGATAGGTGTAAGCGTTATGGTGATTATTGTGTTGGTAAGCGCATTAACGATGCTAACATTAAACACACAGCAGACGTTCGCTATGATAGGCGCAGGTAGTGCCGGACAAAGCGGGGCTGGAGGAGGGTCAAGTGGAGCTACGATAGGCGCAGGTAGTGCCGGACAAAGTGTCGATCGTCATCTATTCTGTAATACAGGAGTAATAACGCCCATTTGTAAATAAACCCACTCTTTTTGATATTATCCCTGGTGATTATGTTTTTCAAAATCTCAACTACGTACTTATTCTATTGTAATTAGACTTCATTGACTTATCACATTCCGCAGATTCTATAAGTGTAATCCAGAGGAAATTAGCTTACCCTTGGCAAAGCAGCATAACCAAAAAACAAAATTTTTATTTTTAACGTGTTTTAAGTGTTACGATCGTTACAGGCTTGTCATCGGCCATTTATCTCGGCTCGGCTAGCGCGCAGAACAAGACATCAATGGAACCTACAAGAACAAAGGGCACGATAGCAAATGCCACTAAAACTAGCATTGGCATGTGCGGTCAAAGCCAAAATAGCCAAGCACAGTTTCTGCAGATTCTAGGAGCATTTCGCAAGATGTCCAGGTGCTATTGTTTCAGTGTACCGGGATAGTAAATGTAGGCTGTGTTTTTATATTTCAATTTCGAATAGGTATTGATGTCATATTTGTGCTGCTAAACCATATACTTTACTAATTGGTGTCTACGATAATGTTCATTTTATTTAACCTCATCCATGGTAGATTGATCTCCCGATGTTGTTCAAAAAGCTGTTACAAATGAAAGTGGTCGAATTCCTGTGATTTCATTGCGCTCCGTACTATCACTATAGTTAACATCAAGCGTTGCAAATGTTTCATCTTTCTAATAATCGACAGAGATGATAGAACTATGTTAGAAGGCGATTATACCTATGAAGATAGCGATATATACAAACAACAACGAAAGTGTTCTTAAGGAAAGATGAAATCCGGTTATGCAAACCTTCTTCCTTAATTGATTGTCCAAGCATGCATCTGATCGCTTTTGACGGGGCTAAAGGTCCAATGACTGTTAATGTTATTCAGATTATTACCATGACCATTGCCGATACTAAGTTAAGTATCTTAATTTGTCTCAACAAAACGTCCTACATCTTCCCATTATTATGACCAGATTCGTAGATGAATAAAATGATACTTAACTTATAGCAACCGCTAACAACGGCGATGCCGTCCCACAAGTAATTGATAGCAACCGTAATATTTGGCCATTACACTGTTGTATATTATTACTCAGCCAACTAGAGACTACAAATATCAGAACACCTTATATTATCAGTTAGATTCCATAGACGACCACATCTCTCCTCACGGTTTTGTTCTCAACTCAGAAAATTTGAATCTACCTAGTGTTGAGAAATGTTGTTGAAATAATGTTGGTAGCGTTATTTTTCCAAAACAACATTACTATTCTAACCGTAAGACATCTTGACGTGGTTATTAAACAGGGAAGAAAAATGTAAAAGAAGAATAGATCAGTCAGGGAAATTGCTAAACTAATGCATATGTCCTTTCGAGACATAGACGACATAATAATGAAAGTTGGAAGTAGAACGGGAAAGAGCATATACCAACGATGAAGTTGATACCGAAAGAATCTCAAGCGTTCAAACAACCAACGAGGTTGTTGTTTTCAGAAGCTTCCTATTCTTGGAGTACTTGATGAACAAATGAAATCGCGATTGATCCTTCGCCTACCGCGGACGCAACACGCTTAATGCTGCCGCCACGCACGTCGCCCACAGCGAAAACCCCAGGCAAACTGGTTTCGAGCAAGTACGGAGGACGTGCAAGTGGCCAGCGTGCAGCGCTCAGATTTTCAGGCGACAGATCAGGACCAGTCTTAATGAAGACTTTAGCGTCGAGCGCGATGCAGCCATCAAGCCAACGAGTGTTCGGAGCGGCACCGGTCATGATGAAGACGTGACAGATTTCGTGCTCCTCAACTTGCATCGATTGACTGTTTCGCCAGCGAACGGATTGGAGGTGATCGCCTCCTTCGAGGGCAACGACCTCAGAATGCGGCCGGATTACGATCGTAGGATTCTCTTCTATCCGGCGAACCAAGTAACGCGACATGCTCTCGGCCAAACCGGCTGACCTGACGAGCATGTACACGCGCTTTGTCATCCTCGCTAGGAACACGGCAGCCTGGCCGGCTGAGTTTCCTCCGCCAATCACAATCACTTCTTCTCCCCCGCATAACTGCGCTTCCACAAAGGTCGCACCATAGTAGACGCCTGCCCCCTCAAAGCGAGACATGTTTTCTAATGGCGGCCTTCGATACTCCGCTCCGGTCGCAACCACAACAGTGCGTGCCTGAATTCGAGCCCCATTCTCGACTTCGACAACGTACGGTTTGCGGTCGCAGACAAGTCGCGTGCCCTTGCCGATGAGAATCTCTGCGCCGAACTTGTGCGCCTGGCTGTACGCCCGAGCTGCGAGCTCCTGGCCCGAGATACCTGTGGGAAATCCCAAGTAATTTTCGATTCTTGAGCTTGAATCCGCCTGGCCACCTGGCGAGCTCGTTTCCAAAACCAGAACGTCAAGTCCTTCTGAAGCACCATACACCGCTGCAGCCAACCCCGAAGGACCAGCGCCGATGATGATGATATCACGCACCTGGGTTTGGTTAATAGCGTCGTTGAAGCCGAGGCAGTCTGAGATTTGCTGGTTACTGGAATTCCGAAGTACAACCTGGCCTCGGTAGATCACTACGGGTATCTCCCCGGCGGTGATATGGAAACTATCCAGTAGGTTCTGTACATCAGGGTCGCGTTCGAGGTCTATATATGAGTAGGGATGTCCGTTGCGCATGAGGAACTCTTTGATCCGAAGGGTACCGGAGGAATGCGTTGACCCGATGAGCACAGCATCGCCCACTCCAGCTGCCACCAACTCAACCCTACGGAGAATGAAAGCCCGCATCAGGATCTCGCCTAGCTCAGCATCGGTCTGTACCAAAGCCATCATGTGTAGGCGATCCAGTTCGATCACCTTGCCAGGTTTAGTGGCACGCATGCGAACGAGAGTCCGGCGGCCAGAGAGCATGTTGACTTCGCCTGTGAATTCGCCAGGGCCATGAACGGTGACAAGGGGTTTCAGCTGCGCACGAAGGGCGCACAATCTCGAGTTCACCTGAGACCACCACAAAGAACGGTACGGCGCTGTCTCCCTGTTCAACGAGCACTTCGCCACGCTGCATCGCACGCATATGTCCGTGCACTGCAATGCGACGAATCTGCACTGGCGTTAATTTCGGAAATATCTGCTCAACACGAGAGCTGGTTAGAGGAAGCCCCCTGGATGTATTACTCATAGCTGTCTTTTCCGGTGCGGTTGCTCCTCAAAAACCATTGCTTGGACCTTTCGAGATCTATCTGTGGAATCGCGCTTGATTTTAGGCCATCCGTCGTCTTTTGCATTTTTAGTTATCACTGAAATCGAATCTTCGTCACCTGATATTGCGTTCACTGAAGGATTAGTCCAAAATACTTGCTTGCTACTTCGCCGAGCAGCGTGGCAGTATATTCGCCGATGCAATCGCTCGGACTGTTCTGACACAATTATTGTTAGCCTTTCTGATTAAAAACTTTTATTTTCCTCAGATTCCTCATCTCTAAGTCCTCATCTAGCTCCCAAGGGCTGAAACGTTATCGGACAAGTATTACTGCTTGAAATCGTAATTTCCATGAGTGCAAAATTAACTATACCCTCTATATCGCCCTAAGGTTATGAAGTAAATCACATTTAAACCATTGACCTTAGCTAATCGTTTCTCTTTTGTTGTATCTCCTTTAATACTTCTGCATCATATTCTATGTATGTCGGCAGCTGCCCTAGAAACTACTTCAGATAATGCAGGATGAATATGAACAGTTTTTATGATATTGCCAAGGTACCACCGTTATCATCAGCCCTCATGGCCACTAAAACTTCATGAATAAGAATTGACGCTTCGCTTCCAATAATATGGCAACCAAGGATTTTTCCTTTCATTTTATCCGCAAGAAACTTTACAAATTCCTCTTCTCGATCTTCAAGCACGTGTCTCATTGCGCTATTTAATGAATTCTTCTTTGCCAAGTATCAAACATTATGATTAAATGATGATTTAGAAAGATCTAATTGCACATATACTATGAAGAGCCAAGTTCTGATCATGATTGAGCTGCGATGTTGAGCTGCGATGTTGAGCTGCGTAATCGTACAATTCGTATTTCCTACAAGTAATAGTACAAAGAAACTTTCAGAACCCTTGTTTAGCAGATTCAGAGTGATGTATTTGAACGAATATCAATTCTCACAATTCTATGAAATAGCTGTTAAAAAGTCGTTAGCTGAAGGACTTGACAAAAAGGCAGCAGATGAAATTGCAATTTCTGTATTGGAGCAACTACCTAATCCGAACATAAGGAATTGCATGAAAATTGGTCGATTGGTAAAGAATGAACCGGAAATAGAAATAGTGATTGCAGATGAGATTCAGAACTTCAAAGACTACGGAGGAGGACAAGCAGAGTAATTGATGATGAAAATATCCATAGTTCAACAGGCACCAAACTGTTGTTTAGGTATAATTAATGTATTAAAGTTCATAATAAGATCGAACGCAGGTTTTGCAGATGTTTTGTTTGTAGTGCTGAATCTACACATACTGAGAGGACCGTCTTCTGAATTGCCAGTTGATGACTTTCTTTTTTCTGCTGGTGTGGGATTTCTATTTGGTGCAGTGGCTGGATATGCTATTAAGAAAATCATGAAAATAGCTGCAGTAGTTGTTGGATTGTTTGTGGCTGCCCTTGCATATCTATCCTACAGAGGATGGGTAGATGTAAAATGGGTTGCGATGGAGGATGCTTCAAGAAGCACATTAACAAATGTATCAGAACAGGTTGTTCACACACTTAACAATACAGCAAAACAATTTGCAGCGCATCCATCTACTCTTGCGGCATCAGCATCAGGGTTACCAATAGCAACGATGTTTGGATTTGTACCAGGACTAATGATGGGGTTCAAGAAGGGTTAGAGGACTAGATAAAAGACAAAAATGAATAAATTAGTAATATCTGGTATGTTAATTACACTTTTAATATTAATTACACTACTATAGGCTATTGTGAAAGAATATGCTAAAGTATAAGATATTGATCAAGGTTCATCACCTTTGCAATTTAATTCATTAAAAATTTCTGATGTACAAAATAAGCCTTAGCGTCTACTCGAAGTCTTCTCAATCTCAGTAGTATTCTTCATCGATTGATTTGTCTTGTAGTGTTGGTAAGGATCGTAAGGATTGTAAAGATGGTATAGTCTAAAGTTTCCGATGCAGTCACGTTTCAAATATACACATAGTATAGCAGAGTAGAACAGTTAAGATTTCGTCTCTGTATCAATCATAATAGCATCATCGTAATCAAGTAATGATACACTTGACATGGCTTTTCGCCAGTAGTATCAGATTTGAATTGGATTGCTTCTTTCCTTTGTCTAGTCATCTCTTCTTCTATATTTGATTCATGTTCGAGAACTTTAATAGCATAAATGTAGAATTGTCCATATTCTCATGAAAATAGGTATAACTTTACCACAGTTTGGAACACAGGCCACAAAAGAGAATGTTGTTTGGCTGGCAAAGACGGCTGAAGAAGAGCACTTTGATTCACTCTGGGTAAACGAGAGACTCCTTTGGCCTTTAATCCCAAGAACACCCGCCAATTCGCCAGCATATTTTAGCGAATGTAGATTCCAAGGAAGAGCAAACTTTTATTCAACCGAATTCTCTGGAGAAGCAATCTTTCTTTCTTTGGCTGGATATAACATGGTTAGTATCCTTCTTAAAACGTCG
>JBAVTY010000875.1:0-2749 GCA_049696495.1 Candidatus Nitrosopolaris sp. | reverse complement strand
ATGGCAATATATACATGTAACACGATTATATCCTGCCCATCTGATTTTTCTCAGTAAATTAGCGCACCATCGTTCATCAGGAAGAAAGGCAATAAGGTTGACCACATAGGTATAATGAATAGGTCAGCTTTAAGCCTGGCTGAAACATTCTAAGAATATGGGCGATTTGAATTAACCGCATCCACGATTCTATATGCGTCCGCCTTGCTACGCAGTGTGTGATAATGTTGCTAAGACTAGCATTCACTGAATGTTAGTTTGAGTTATTAACGTATATTTCTTTATTCTAACAATGAATAAGGTAAGCCAAGATGGAGAGAATATAATTTAACGTACTTTGAATCAGCCAAGATTCCCTTTACAGTATTGATTTTATTTGTCTTAGTAGAGAGTCATTGTCCACTGGTTTATGTATTATACATTTTTCATCGATGTTAGGATAGCACTTTTTTAAGGTGTCATAATAGAGCTCATCAGCGGCTGTCAAAAAACAAATTGAAACTTTATCATCCAACTTCCTAATTTCGCTATATAATCTAAATCCACTCATCCCAGGCATTTTAACATCAAGTATGACGAGATCATATATGCCAGTCGTAAAATTATCTAATGCTTCATAAGCATCAGTAAACGAATCAACTTTGACTACCTTTATGGTTAAACTAATGTCGTATTCGTCATCCAGTAACTTCGCGATATCGACAGATGACATATACTTGTAAAGACTGTAGCGCAAAGTTCCTAAGCCGGAAGGAATATGACAACCATGTCAACACACATCTTCAAACACATATAGACTTCTTCCAAGCCAAGATTCCTGACAGTAAGACTCCGTGGGAATCGTTTAGCAATATTCCTGAAGGCATGGAAGGAAATTTACTGAAAGTATTTGAGAAGTACAACTTGGCTGATAAGTCCATGTTATGTCTATGGCGCAATGGTTATCTGAGTTGTGCTTTGCGTGGACGTAGTCGTGAGCAAGAACTACAAACTAGACTGAAAGATTGGCTGCAGGAATAACGGGCGCTTTAACCAGTTTCTTTGCGCATCTTTAGCGATATTCCAAACCTTCCTAAGAATGACACATGTTTATTGTTTAACTCCTTGTAAATAATCTCCTCATCAATGCCATAAATCTCGTTCTTATAACATCCATTCTCAGTCCAATTTGCTATACTGACCTAACTATGCGTTAGGCTGGAAAGTCGTGCAGCTATTACACATAAGAACAATGCCATCATAATCATAACTACAATAGCGTAGATAAACAATTTGTCCGCCTTGGATAAGTTGCTCATTTCCTAGCCCCTAGCGATTGCATCGGTAGATTCTATAATAATCTTTATAGAATCTAAGACTCGTTGTAATAGGGGGCTGTAAAGGACCAGAGGATTGTGAGTTCAAGTACACTCATACTTCCTCCACAGATGATTTATTCTAAAGAGTAGAGGGCTTTACACTCATCGTAGGTCTGAAATATGACAGGGTATTAGTATCAATACCGTTCCAGATAATGGATTGCTGACAGATGGATTATACTAATCTGCTGGTGATACGCTTAGATGGTGTAGATCTATCCTAAACTTCTCTCTGTTCACGATTATTTTCGCTTTTCGGCGTAGCAATCACGATATTGCCTTCTCAGTCTCTTGATATTCGATCCTATAATCTGAAGTCAATAATCTAACATCAATCAAAGTTTTTTGATTCCTAAAACTTATGAAGTAAAAAATGAAAAAATGAAATCCGTTTTTTAGGATTTATATTTATGCTGTAGCGTCGCCACCATTGGCGTTTCCGCCATGACCGCCGTTGGCATCTCCGCCATTAGCTTTTTGACCGATGCTGCCGCTGCTGCTACTGCCGCTGCTGCTACTGCCGCTGCTGCTACTGCCGCTGACATAAGCAGTATCTTGATACCCTTTCTTCTCCTCCATGTTGTTGACTGTGTTGGTTCCGCCATTTCCGCCTTCTCCACCAGCTCCACCAGCTCCGCCTGAACCGCCTTTTCCACCTATTGCAACCTCTTTACTTGGTTGTTTGTTGTTGTCATTGTCGCAACATTTGTTGTTGTCATTGTCGCAACACCGTGGTTGTTGTTCTTTCTCGCAACACTGTGGTTGTTGTTTCTCGCAACACTGTGGTTGTTGGTTATTATTATCGTAGCTGCTTCCTTGGTTGTTTGCTTGTGCAAATGCTTGGTGTTGTATGGCCATTGTCAGTACAGCCAATGTCAGAATCCCTGCTACAGTCACGCCTGCAGCCATTGTGACAGATCTATTCTTATTCAAATTTTGTCACTAACTATCGTGTATACTTCATTTATGAGAGCTCGGAAGGATCATTCTTATTGTTGGATGTACAGTTTGTTTACCTACGATGAAGATGTACCTGAATATTGGCAGAAGAATTATGTAGATAAAAGTAATTGTGGGACATGGTAGCACATCTTTAGTATTATAACATAAACTATATTTAGCATATACATATTGCCATAGAATCCACAGATTCCCCAGTAGTATGGCAGCCTTTATCAGATATCGTACTCCTTTATTCCTCTTCTTGTACTTGTTCTTTAAGTATGGATCACGACTATTGAGAAGCATAGAGATACCATTCCTATCATTAGTTGTTACAAATCTCTGAAGTACTTGGGAATGTTCTTTTAAACAAACGTCAGCCTAAATCTTGCTTACGTCTATTCCAAGGCTTATTATTTGAGTTTGAATTTTTCTTTCTCCTTTAACTC
>JBAVTY010000874.1:0-3922 GCA_049696495.1 Candidatus Nitrosopolaris sp. | reverse complement strand
CCTTGTACTGTCCATTAATTAAAGTGAAAGGGTAAATCGAGTAACAAACTCTGCCATCGTGAAAGCCATGATAAATTGAGACTCTGCCTGCATAGCAACTACTCTAACTGATCGTCTCATGAGTCTGGCTCGTTTAAGCAATATATTGTGGCATCGACAGCTTCCTGCGCTACGTAAGTGGTAACATGCTGCTGTTACTTTACTTGCCAAAGAACGGGGTGAAGCGCAACTGAACAAGGAGACGAATTCGTTTCTCAACCTTCAGTAAGAGGCATTAGCGTTTCTATCTAAGTATCATAATTTAGGCCACCTGTTACCATCTAAAATCATTAGCATTTAGTCAATTGAATGTTGATAAAAACATAGATACTTGACTTATGAGTATGGAATATTGTTGCTATATGAAGAATTATAACGACAATATCATATGCACCCTATAGGAATCAAATATTTGAGGTTTTCAGTTATCTACGACGTCAGCAGGGTTCGAGAACTACCTTTAGATTATCGTCGCGGATTTTTAGCACTAATTAAATCTTGCAAAATCAGAATTCGATATGAAGAAGATGTTCCACTATGCCAAAGGGCCATTTTGATATACATTTGCAGTATCAATAAAATTTCCCCCCTTACTTACAACTACTCGCATTCCCAAACTAGCTCGTAAATAGTATTTGGTGCCTGTCCGCTGCAGGCGTAAACTCTTACTTTCATATGTTGATTTATTACTGTTATGAAGTTTGAAATTACTAAAGCAGCGCGATTTGGCTTTGCCTCGCCATCTGTAGTCTGTGTGATTCTGCGAACTGACCTTCTTCTTCACTATATGCTAGGCCAGCTTACTATCAAATCCTAACCAGAGTACGCGACAGCGTAAAGATGATAAATGATATCGTCGATGCACAGGACGTTTTAAAGCAACCTAAAATGATCGACCATGGCGCATAATGACACAAATTTTCTAAAAACCTGCTTCCAGGATACGTCTCTCTAATAACATTGTATTGTTTGCAATAACAAACTCTGGTTCAGAGGTTAAGGCTGCATTTTGCAGTTCTCTTACCGACATCGTTAGATAGTTAGATGAGGCTGGGGAGTCCAATACTGCCTTATACAACGAAGATCAGTAAAAAGATGCTAGAGGTGAGACGCCTGATGTGTTCTTATTCATAATCAGCTGCTCGCGTCTAGCGAGGATACACATACTTCAATTCCCAAAATGGGCCGTCGTTTAATCACGACTATGTTCTTCCTTTACTTTAAAAGCCTAACCGGCAAAGCACAATAAATGATAACATCAAACTAAATAAATACAATACCATTGTAGCCTTCTACATATCCGTGGTTATAGTGGATAGACGAAACCCCGGTTTTATATCAGGCTAAATAGTCCTGTGCATGTTTGCCGGGAGGCTCATCTAGACCATTGTATCCGTCTGAGAATCTTTGGTTGTGTTGGTTTGAGAATCCCTGTTGGTAAGCTAAAATATTAGTAGCCGCTATGACTTTAGAAGTGGGTATCAGAGATAATGCCAATATAACTAGTTCTAGCCTAATAACTTTCAATTATTAGAGCAATTCAAATTGAGGTCACTTGAGATTCGTTGCTAAAGAAATTGTTGATACAAATGCATTCTTACCTGAATGATCAAAATTCAGTGATGGTGTAGGTATTTCGCTCTTTCAATAGTGCATGATCTTAGGCTGCGTCAGAAGAATATCATTATACGAATCCCATTTTTGAATATTCTTTTTCTTTATTTGTGATTGAGGAGCCTGTTTGTGGTTATGATCTTTATCTATGTCATAGTGAAAACATGATAGGAAATCTCTGCAATAATAGCAGAAGCCACACTTTTGACATAAGGGCTTTACTAAGGTTGGTAGAAATTCAGAATAGCAGTTGAAACACTTCATGTTCTTACATCTGTGTTAAGAGATATCAGAATAGCAATTTATTGTTAATCTCGTATTGAAGCAATGAAGTCAAAGTCAGTCTGGCAATATTCTAGTAGTTGAGGCGGAAGAACGGTCATATTGATTTGGTTTGTAGCGCTTGATACTGCATGTGACGGCCTCTGGGTTGATGTATTTTTAGCACATGCCGTCTGAGATGCGAAAGCTGTACTCCCTAACATTACAAATAATACTACGATATTGATGATTTCTAGTTACGTTCGCTGGAACTGCTAATGGCATATATATTAACAGTTATCCCAATTAGCATAAATTTTCTAACGAATACTTGCAAGGTGATATCTTTTCATCTCCAAAAACTTCCTGGAAATAGCCTTTCTTGTGCTTTGTTGCATGATTAATTGTGGTACTCATTTGACCACTCGACAAAGGCAAAAAAGTCCTATTCTTTAAAAGCAGAATAAAATTGCTAGAAATTAGTCTAAGGGAAGGTGGAATATTGCTGCAGTTTCACAAAAATGATCTAGTCCGTTCTTCCAGCGCCATCACCACTGTAACGGTGTATACGTAGCCGATGGAATGTTCTTTATATAAACTACATTATTCGTCTTGACTCCATCTATACTCCAATAAATACATTCCAATGTCCTGTATCATTATTTGACCAAGCCTAAAGATTATCTCCTGAAGTAACCTTCTCAGTAAGTTAGCGAACCATCGTTCATCAGATCGTTTATCAGCTTGAGGAGCATGGCTGAAACATTCTACGAATATTAGCGATTCTTTTTTGCTATTGTTTTTTCGGATTAGCTTATTTAGTTATTTGAAATGAATTAATAATCTTCTGTAAGGTTCGTAAGTAATAGGAGAATTTTGTTGGTTCTGCATTATAGCTTTATCTCATTATATCGTTAAAATTAGCATAGCCTGGAGATTAAGACCCTCTTCGACACCGGTATATACTAATACCAAAAAAGAGGTCGCTTACTAACAAGAAATTTGCACTTAAGTAAAAAAATACTCTAACAGCATTAAAATTAAGAATATAGTAATGAGAGTACTAGTTGAGAGAGACCTACTGTACTAAGTGCAAAATGAACGTTAAGATAGATGATAGCAAATATTTGAAACTGGCAAACAACAGACTTGCAATAGAGGGATGCTGTTCTATATGTAAAACAAAGTTACTTAAGGTAAATGTTATGCCATGGTCAGGAAAAAAACCCATGAAAAGAAAGAAAAGATATGTAGGTATGTCAAGAATAAAAAGATCTTTAACTGATCTCTAATTTGGGTAATATGTATTCTAGATTCTGCTCATCCTCAAGCTCATCGCTAAGCAGATCTTGTCCTTTTCCTTTTTACTATTGGTTAAATCGTTGTATAGTTTAATTATAGTTCGTTCAAATTCCAGTACCTTCTCAAATGCACTTCTCAACTTCAAGTATCTTGATGGTTGTAGCTTTCCCAGTCCACTATCTTGTTCCCATTCTGAAGGATTATCAGTCACTTCTAGTTGCATCAATCTAAATGCAACTTTCTTGGAATGACCTAATTCTTCACTTGCTCTTTCCTCAAAAAACTTTTGTTCTAAAACTCCTAGACCTTCAATATTTTGTGCAATGTACCAAAAGTAATGAAATGTTGAAAGCTCAGCACCATACGCATTCTTTAGCATTTCAATTGTGCCGCCAACTGTCCAGGCTATTTCTTTTGCCATCTTTCCCATATCGATACTATCCTCAATACAAATATTATTGCTAAGACCTCCATTATGAATAGGCTGATGATGTAGATGGTATTTTTTCTTCTCCTGATGCCGTGTTACTATCCTTCTTCCTTGGAAGTTCCAGACCAACTAACCCCATCATGGATTCACCTATTGGTTCAAATATTGTTCTCAAGGCATCAGTGTCATAAAAGCGTGCTATTTCACTCAGTTTAGATTCTATCTTTTTTTGCTCTACTCTAAGAAGAATATATCTTGCAATTAAGGCTTTTACTT
>JBAVTY010000873.1:0-2153 GCA_049696495.1 Candidatus Nitrosopolaris sp. | reverse complement strand
TACTAACTTCTTTAGCATCTTACCGTCATGTACTTCTTCACTTGTTACCTCCAAAGATAGGATTCTTTTCTTCTTGATATCAACTGCTATGTGTACTTTCAGATATCCTTTTCTAACATGCCATTTGTGGTGCATCCATTCTCCTCTATTAGCTACTTTAATCCCAATGCTGTCTGAAGCAATGACGATATCATTTCCTAATTTTTCATTGATTTTAATCTCCAGTCTGTTTATGCGTCTACTAATGGTACTATAATGTGGTGTGTTTGGTACTTTAGTTGCATGAGCTATGATTACACCCTGTGTTTGTCTATATGGTAAATGGAAATATGCTCTCATGTAACCTAGAAGCTGAATAAATGAATCTGGGTAGCAGTAAGGTTCGCCAACCTTCAAAGTTCATTTGAGATAATTCATGATCCCATCCATCAAGTACATCAAAATCCAAGAGTACTTGACCACGTCTGACTAGAGATTCATTATACGAAGGCTACTCAACCATACCAGAATAATCATTACTAGCAAGCTAAATGCCGAGTGGTCAAATTAGTACCACGTATAACACAATTAATCATGCAACAAAGCACATAAAAATTACCGATGCAAAGAATATATTATTTCTATAATAAGCAGAGCGGATTGGAATAGTATTACAAAATCATGAGCGTCTTTCTATAACGGGCGATCATAGTCTTGTGGGCGTCATCTCCAGAAGGTTCTTTTAGTGATCTGAGTTTTATGGCTATATTTTGTATTTGATGCGGAATATACGAGACCAGAGAGCTGATTTCGGTTGCAAGAGTGGCCATACCAATGAGTCCAATGCTACGCTCAAAATGAATCTTTATCTACATAGGTATATGATTATTTTTTACTTCATCCCATACAATGACCCAACTAGTATAGACCGCTAACGTGCAAGTATGATTGGCGTCTAGTCTTTGAGCATGGCTTATACATTCCATCTAGGTAATTTCCTTTCTTTTCACCTGATTTATTTCCAGCTTTGGTTGCCTATATGATAATTTGACGAAAATGTGTGCAATAATGGAGAACATTCGTTTGAATCTAGTCCGATATATAGTAAGTTTTAGCCTATTTGTTCCAAACGTATTCTGAAATAACTATCGAGATTGTAGTAAAAATCTGTAAAAATGAGATATTTCTGTTATATATTTACATTTGTTTAATTAATGTATACGTAATATCGTATATTCGTAGCGATAACAAAATATAGTAGAAACTAATTTTAACAACTTATTTTCCTCTATTTTGTATATAAGATATGTCAGAACATGAAGGATCTTATTCAGGTATAGGAGAGCAGACGGGACAGGAACCATCAGAAGAAATAGGGGAGGAAGAAGACAAGAGAGTGATGCAGGAGAATAGCTCAGCAGCTGAAGAGACTCAAACACCACTTGAAGAGAAAATCCCAGAGCACCATGTAGAGGAAGAAAAGGTAAAGCGGACTAGGAAGAAAAAGGTATCAAAATCTAGAAGGAAGGAACAAGAATATAGTACAGATAATATAGGAAAACAACTTGAAAAACAAACGATTTATCTAGCAAAACTAGAACAAGTACTTCAACCATTACAAAAATTAGGCAAAAGATCTGATGAACAATCGAAATTGATAAAAAACATGAACGCTTCTGTTAAACAGATGGAAAGACAAATAATACAAATTCAAAAAGCCATCCAAAAGGGAAAAGCTAGAAAAAAATAGATACAGTCATACTACATTAAGTTACTGCTCAATAGAAACCGCGAGACGCATTCGCCATAGACATTACAAATATCTATAGTGGGATAGAATTATACCACATGCCCTACAAGATTCTTTTTTTATATGGCATTCGAAATGTCTTTAGTGACTTCTGAATTAAGTTACAAACTACATTACATGCAATAACCGAGTATTTCGAAGCTCCAAACGCATGGAGATGATAATATCGTCACGATGGAATACATTACAGTAGGTACAACATGGTCGACCACTACGCTATTAAACAGTATCTAACGACTAACGACACCAAGTTTAAATTAGTTCTAATACTGATATTTTTATAATACAAGATAAGTTTTATGAGAAATCCATTCAAGAGATCTAGCAGCCCTAACGATCCCGGAGTCCCTTATAGAGAATCTTA
>JBAVTY010000872.1:0-11810 GCA_049696495.1 Candidatus Nitrosopolaris sp. | reverse complement strand
TATTCTGTGCTAATTGTATGCCATGCATATAAAAGACAGGACTCTCTTCTGTGTACTTAGCAATCTTGATGTAACTTGTTCTCCAAATGACCACTTTATAGTTGAAAGTACTAGTTCCTATGTATCTATGACACGATTAAAATAATCGTCTTATTACTGAAACTATTGTTTCATCCTTGTTTCGTTGATCATACAACAGTTTAGAATAACCCTGCTTCATTTTTTTCTGTGCCTCCCACACATCTAGTGCATGATTGTCTTCACGATCATATCCATTATCAGATTATTTCTTTCAATGTCGGACTTTTTTCTTCTGATAACGAACAGTGTTTGAAAGAAGATCATCCTAATTGGTCACTCTGGCTCGAGAATTCTATAGTGCCCCATCCCCATCGCTTTATTACAAATGATGAGGGTACGAGATGGAAGTTACAGCTTTTAAGCCGCTTTGACTATTCTTCACGTTCCGCTTGTACGAGTTCAAAAAACGATGACCTTTCACAATATGATTATCGTTAGCAGGTCACAAAATCCTTAGTACATTGAAAGAGATAGTAGCTTCGTAAAGTCGGTTGTTGTGAGTTTGCCGCCAATATCTTTGGTTTTTCTGTTTTTTCTTAGTAGTCCAATCATAGCGGATTCTATCCGCTGTCCCTCTCTAAGTGCGCCCCTATCATCATATTTGTCGGCTAGCCATTCTAGCATCATTTTTACTGATAATAAAATGGAAGATGGATTTGCTATATCTTTTCCAGCTATATCGAATGCGGCTCCATGAACCGGTTCGAACAACGCAAAAGACTCCCCAATATTAGCAGATGGGCCCAAACCAAGCCCCCCTACTACCTGCGCCGCTTCGTCTGACAATATGTCACCATAAAGGTTCGTTGTTAAAATAACATCAAATTCTTCAGGATTCCGTATCAAATTCATGGCGCATGTATCTACATATGATTCGCTACAGGTAATTTCGGGATAATTTTGTGCGATTGATTTGCAAGTTCTTGCAAATAATCCATCACCTTTGGGCAAGACGTTGGCTTTATGTACTATTACCACTCTCTTCTTTTTATTCCGAAGCATAGCTGCTTTAAAGCCGTACTCTGCGATACGTCTTGATGCCTTTTCCGACGTTACCCTCAGTGCTACCACTGTATTCTCATCAGCGTCAAATTCCCATCCTAAATAAACGTCCTCTGTGTTTTCCCTTATTATCACTAGATCCACACTGGGAGAAAGATTTGGAATATTAGGATATGACATTGCGGGTCTAACATTTGCATACAGATCGTGTAGTCGCCGTAAAACGAGGATCACGTCTGCAGCGCTCTCTCCCACAGGTCCTTTTAAACATACTTGTGACTTTTGTATTATATCAGCGCTGCATTTGGGAAGGGCCTTGCCGTATTTGGCTAAAGCCCCATCTCCTGCCTCTGCTTTTCTTATAGTAAATTTAGTATTACTGTTATCGTTTATTGTTTGAAGTATCATTTTCGCAGACGAAGTGAGCTCTGGTCCTACTCCGTCACCTGGTATTAAGGCAACACTATACCTTCCCAATCAACAGTCAACGATCAAATTATTTAATAACGTATAAACTTTAATTCTTTGAGTTTAGCACTTTTTGCAACATTACTTTATTAATTGCATCTATCATGGCTTGAACTGAAGCAACCACGACATCCTCGCCAGCTTTTCTAGCTGAAACAACATTGCCGTTTTTGTCCTCCACCTTCACGGAGACCTCCGCTAATGCATCTGAACCGCCAGTGATAGAGTCTAGCCTGTATTCCCGGATTTTTATATTGGCCATTTCTCCTGCAATCTTTTGTATCGCTTTCAGAGCAGCGTCCACAGGACCAACCCCGATTTCTGAAGCAATGAAATCCTTGCCTTCCGTGTTCAATCTAACAACAGCGGTGGGTATTATATTCATCCCGGTAACAATATGAAAATCATACAGTTTGAATTTCTCTTCGAATTTAGTATTATGCATAACGTCGCTCGTTATTGATAGGAGCTCTGCAGTGGTGATAGATTTCCCCTTGTCAGCAAGATTCTTTTGTTCTTCTACAATGTCATAAAGCTCCTTCTCTGTAGGCTTGATGCCAAAACTTTCCAACATTGCCCTTATACCATGAGCTCCAGCATGTTTACCTGCTTGCAGCCACCTTTTTCTACCCACAAGATCAGGACTGATTGGTTCATAGGTAAGAGGGTTATTTATAATTCCGTGAGTGTGGATACCGGATTCGTGACCAAAGGCATTTTCGCCGATTATGGCTTTGTTCGGTTGGACAATTATTCCCATCGTATTTGATATGAACCTAGAGGTCTCATAGAGCAACTCAGTCTTGACATTATGCTTCCTACCGTAGAGGCATTGAAGTGCCATAACAAATTCTTCAAGCGAGGCATTACCTGCTCGCTCACCTAATCCGTTTATTGTTACATGGGCACAAGCTGCACCCGCATTTATTCCAGATAATGAGTTAGCTACTGCTAAACCAAAATCATCGTGACAGTGCATGCTAATCGGAAGCTCAATGTTTGTATGTACATCTTTAACAATCTCCTCGATATATTGGGGAGTAGCATATCCCACTGTATCTGGAATGTCTAATCTATCAACACCAGCACTCGCCACGGCCCTGAAAACTTGATTTAAGAACGCTCTATCGGATCGTGTCGCATCCTCAGCAGAAAATTCTACTTGAATACCATGTTTTTTGGCGTACTCTACCGCCCACGCAGCCTTTTCTAGCACCTGCTCTCGATTCATTCTTAACTTAAATTGCATATGAATATCTGATGTTGCAATAAAAGTGTGGACATAGGCCAAGTCACAATTTATAGCAGCATCTATGTCTGATTTTACAGCACGAGCGAGGCCACAAATTTCTGCTTTTAATCCTTGTTTGGTTATATTTTTGATTGCAATTGATTCTCCGTGCGACACAACAGGAAAGCCGGCCTCAATAGCATCAATTCCAAGCTCATCAAGTTTGATTGCAATCTGTAATTTCTGCTCAGGGGTTATTGATACACCAGGCGTCTGTTCGCCGTCTCTTAATGTTGTATCAAATATCCTCACTTTATCATGGAATGCTTGTAACACCTAAAGTTCTGCACCCCGTGGAAGAGCAGATACACCAGTTCTCGCCAACTGTGTGATTCCAAAATGATCTACAAGATTTCTAAATGCCTCGATTTTGTCGGGCGTTCCAGTGAGCTCTACAGTAATTGTCTCTTTTCCAATATCTAGTATGTTTGCTCTAAAAATAGATGCGAAATTGGCTATTTCCATTCTCGTAGTTGGGTCACCAGCCTTCATTTTTATCAAGGCAAGCTCACGATAAACTGTTTTTTCTGTGTCGAGTACTTTTACTTCCACCACATCAATTAACTTCCTAAGCTGCTTTACAAGCTGATCAAGCGTTCTTTCGTCGCTATTAAGTGTAATTGTCATCCTTGAAAGATCGGGTTGTTCGGTGGAACCCACCGTTATACTTTCAATGTTAAAATTCCTGGCCCGAAAAAGGTTCGTCACCCTGAATAGGACACCGGGTTTATTTTCTAGCAGAGCGGACAATATATGCCACCTCCCGATTTTTTCAGAGGTAATCGCTGGAGTTGGTGCAATTGTGGTTCCCATGACTATTTTTTCACGATCCTGTGACCATGTCTTTGAGACCTGTACCTGGTACTACGAAAGGATAAACATCTTCTTCAGGATCTATGACAATATCAATGACGGCGGCAACCTCCATCTTAAGAGCTGATCTAATCGCTTTCTCTAATTCTGACAAAGACTGAGCTTTAATACCCTGTGCACCATACGCTTGTGCTATTTTAACATAATCTGGGCAATTATGCTGGTGCACCCCTTTATAACGTATGTTATAAAAAGTTCTCTGCCATTGAGCCACCATCCCGAGCATGTAGTTATTCATTAAAAAGACAATTACAGGCAAGTTATCAAGCACAGACACGGCAAGAGAATTCTCGGTCATGTTAAATGACCCATCGCCGGCTATATCGACGACGGGGACTTCTGGCATGGCAGCCTTTGCACCGATCGAAGCTGGAAAGCCAAACCCCATAGTCCCAAGTCCGGTTGAGCTGAAAAAAGTGCCTGGAGATATAACGTCAAAGTGTAGTGATGCCCACATCTGACATTGGCCTACTTCAGTGGTTGCAATCGAATTAGCCGGCAAAATTTCCCTAAGTTTTTTTAATGCTTTTCTAGCAGTGAGATCTCTTGGATAATCCTTTATGGTCTCTGCGTAGTGCTCTATAAGTTCTCTTCTTCTCGTCAACCATGGGTTATCTGGATCTTTTTTTACTATAACCTTGGAGAGCATTTTTACAAGGGTCCTCAGAGATGACTTTACATCTCCTATAATTGCTACATCTACTGATTTATTCTTGCCAATTTCCGCAGGGTCGACATCCATATGAATTATGCTCATACCCCTTCCAAATTCATCGTACCTGCCGACAGATCTGTCTGAAAATCTTGCACCCACTGCCAATATACAATCCGCCTCCAAAATCATTTTGTTCGCCTCTGCGTGTCCGTGCATACCAATAGGTCCCATGGCAAGTGGATGATTTTCAGGGAACGATCCCTTGCCCTTAAAGGTAGTCACAACTGGAGCCATCAGTATTTCTGCAACTGCCTGTAATTCAGAAAAAGCCCCCGAAAGAATGACACCCCCTCCTCCCATTATTATTGGTCTTTCAGCTTTAAGCAATATTTCCACCGACTTTCCTAATTGGGAAAGGTCTGCGTCTATCACCGGACTATACCCTCTTACTTTTATAAGCTCTGGGAAGTTCATATCAGCGCTTGACTGTTGTATATCCTTGGGTATGTCTATCAGCACAGGTCCTGGCCTTCCGCTTTCTGCTATGTAAAAGGCCTTTTTAACAGTCTCTGGTATCTCATGAGCCAAGCGAGGTTGGAATGCATATTTTGTGCATGGGTTCGCAACACCAATAATATCTGTTTCTTGGAAAGCATCCTTGCCTATCATCGCCAGCGGGACTTGTCCTGTTACAGCTATCATTGGAGAAGAATCCGCATATGCGGTAGCAATACCTGTAATAATATTTGTAGCACCAGGACCAGAAGTTGCAAAACATACTCCTGCTTTTCGCTTTATTCTCGCATAGCCATCAGCCATATGGGACGCCGATTGTTCGTGTCTAACAAGTATATGTCTAAGGTTGGCATCCACTAGAGCATCATAAATAGGCAGGTTCGCCCCACCTGGCAATCCAAACACTATGTCCACGCCCTCCTTTTCGAGAGCCTGGATCAAAGCTTTTGCGCCGATCATTTCTACCACTTACATAGTTCACCTATTTCCATTTCAAGCAACGCCCTGCTAAAACAACGTGCAGAGCTCTATTTACAGCATCATGACAACTGCTGCACTTGGAACATTTGTTTGCAGTTGAGGAGAATCTACGGGATACTCTTCACCGTTAGCATCAGGCATTTTCTAGAAGGGTTGCGGCAATACAATTTATAAAGATTGTGTCCAATCTGGGCCAAATTTATTATTCTCCAACGTAATTGAGCATTTATTGGTCTGTGTATCCAGCTTTACTGGTCTGGAACACAACGCCCATAGTACATGAATCGTCTAAAACATGATGTACGGTTTCAAGAACCGCGCTTTTGCTATGTGGTCTCGAATACCTTCTGCTGTTCTAGTTCTTTTTCTTTTATGAATATATCATGAGCTTCCTTTACGTTCGAATTCTTGTGTATAATTGCCCTGATCGCTTTAATCATAGCCACAGGATGGTCCGATTGCCAAATATTTCGGCCCATATCCACTCCTGTCGCACCATTATCTACTGCATCATACGCCAGCTGTAAGGCGTCAATTTCGTTGGGCAGTTTCTTGCCTCCTGCAATAATGACAGGAACAGGGCAACCCTCGACAACTTTTTGAAAGTTGTCGCAGTAGTATGTCTTTATTAGATGTGCCCCCAATTCGGCAGCGATTCTGCATGCAAGTGCGAGGTATCTGTGATCTCTTGCCATCTCTTTACCAACGGCAGTAACAGCAAGAATAGGCATTCCGAATCGTTCACCTTCATCAACAAGTTTTGCCAAGTTGGTCAACGTCTGATGCTCATACTTACTTCCAACAAAGATCGAAAGAGCAAGGCACGAAGCATTTAGTTTCACGGCATCTTCGATCGACGTGGTGATACTTTCCTTTGATAGATCTTCCCCAATTATACTACTTCCTCCCGAAACTCGCAATACGATGGGAACATCAGTACTTGGATTTATCGACGTTCGGAGAACACCTCTTGTGAGCATCAGGGAGTCGGCGTAAGGTAAAAGAGGCTTTATCGTTCTACTAGGATTCTCTAGTCTTTCTGTCGGTCCCAAGAAGTACCCGTGATCGACTGCAAGCATAACACATCGGCCATCTTCAGGTCTGATAATCTTGGATATTCTGTTTTTCATTCCCCAGTCCATATTACTTATTACCGCACTATTTGATTCCATTGTAATTATTTATAGTTTCTATAATTCTACTTCGCAGTTATTATTACTTTGATCGCATCTTTTGCTTTATAAGCACACTTTATTCCCTTGTCCGCGTTTGCAATATCAAAGCGATGGGTTATCAGTGAGCTTATCTCGATCCTCTTTGAAGAAATAAGTCGAATGGCCTGATTAATTTCGATTTCTGATGATGCGTAACTTGGAATGATCGATAGCTCGTTAGAATACACCTTACTTATATCGTATAAAACCACAGTTCCTTCGGCCGGAACCCCGAAGAGTAGGACGTTACCTCCTTTTCGTGTCACGTCAAATGATTGGAGAATCGCTTTAGAACTCCCTGTGGCCACAATTGTAGTATCTACACCTCTCCATTCAGTAATATTTCGTATTTTTTTAACGATATCCTTTTCCCTACCAACATTATAGGTATCAACATCAAAATGTCTCTTGGCAAAATCCAGTCTGAACTGATTGATATCGAGAACCATAATTTTTCCTGCACCGATCAATTTTGCAAGGATCACATGCATTAATCCAGCTGGCCCGGCACCCAATATTGCAATGTCATCTGCTTTTTGGAATTTACATTTGGCCAGACCTCTTATGCAACACGCTAATGGTTCTATGAGAGAAGCTTCATCAAACGTTACATTTTCAGGCAATTTAACAAGTCCACCTCTGACAATATTCAAACCAGGTACCAAGATCTGTTCCGATAGCCCGCATGGTTCGATATTACTCTTTTGATACATGTTACACATCGTGAAATCACCGTGCCAACAATAATGACATGCGTAGCAGCTGACATGATGATGTACAAATACGCGGTCTCCTACGCTGAAGCCCTTGACTGATTTTCCCACATTTATTATGTCTCCAGTAGGTTCATGACCCAATCTGCTAGACGACATCCCGTAATCACCGTAAACTTTCTCCAAATCAGAGCCGCATAATCCACAGGCTCTCATTTTTACAAGAACATCTTGATCGCCAAGATTTGGGATGGAAATATCGTCAACGGCCACCATGTTCTTGCCTCTTACGAAAACAGCTTTCATTAATCGTTCCTTTTTACTTGTCGGTTATAAAAATGAGATTGAATTCTACTTTGATAGATTTCCATTATCCATGTGGCCGTGTTTGCCTTTTTGCGTATGTATTATTTGTGTAATAGATCTCTTGCGTGTCGATCAATTATGAATTCCAACTCTATGCAGTTATCCGGGACATATTTTTTATTTACGCCATCGTAATGAATTGTCGAAAAAGCGATCTTGAACTTTATGTTAAGCTGGTTTTGGCCATAATCAAATCTGCTTACTCTGGGTATCTGTTTTCTAAACTGCTGTGGGTCCATAAATTAGCATTAAAAATAGTTGAATGGTATGATAATGGACACCCTATTATATTTCTATATAACATTAAACTATCGTAGGTTATGCGGTAATGCTAATGCAATGATCCAGACAAAAAAAGTTGGTGACGACGAATTAAAAGTCGTGTCAGGTATGTATGTCCTGTGTTTCGATAATACGTTTGACTAAAATCATCAATAAGAAACATGTAATAGATAGTTAAATAGAGATTAAACTATGTCAGAAGAAAAAGAGGCTTATAAGAAATTATCAGAACAAGAAACCGAACGAGAGGTTAGCAAACTTCAAGGATGGAAAGTAGCAAATGGAAAGTTAAATCAAAAGTTTGAATTTAACAACTTCGTTCAGGCATTCGGTTTCATGACGAAGGTAGCAATGGAAGCAGAGAAATTAAACCATCATCCAGAGTGGTTTAACGTTTACAATAAAGTTGTAATTGAGTTAGTAACTCATGATGTTGAAGGAATAAGCAATTACGATATCAAATTGGCACGTATCGTCAACCAATTGTATGATAACGAGGATAGTGAATCATAAATTAAGGAAACTTGAAAATCTACATGTATCTGAGTTTGTCACGGCCACGGTAGGAGGCATTCATGATACATCGATATTGAGATAGGCCCGACATATGAGACCACTCGACAATGTTAATGAGAGTTTGTGATCTCCGAAACTGATGGTGTCGGCCCATGATTCAACGTAGTCAGAAGATGAGATGTATATGCAAGTTTGGTATTGCGAGTTCATCTTATCAATAAACGTTGTACCAGGTCCAGCATCACTTCTATCTGCCGATAGCCGCGTTGCCGACAGAGATTGACTATAGATCTGGCATTTCAAATTCCTTTTTTTGATGTTTTTTATCCATATCTTTGTTTGTATTACCAGAAGAGATATTTTTAGACTTCATACATTGGAAACGAGAATAGTTTGATTCTCAAAGGACGAGGAAACAATTCTGGTCAAGTATATTTTTTCGGCTTTCTAATAAAGATTCTTTTGCAGCCTTCAGAGCAGAAATAGTAGTCTTTACCATTGTGTTCATATATTGTGGCAAGTTTTTCATCCATTTCTATCCCGCATACCGGATCGATAGGCATCAAGCTATAGGAGTTTATCAATGTATTTATTTATTCTTTAGAATGATTATATTGCTATTTGTTTAATTCAGATATACGCACTAGGCAAGTGCCAGATAGATGTCTTAATACCATCTCCGAAATCTTGTTTGAAGAAATTCGTTGCAGTGCAGCTGACTTTGTTTCGGCTTCATCGGCTAGATTTTTTCGTAATATCGTAAAAAGCCTTGATTTTGTACATCAGGCACAATAATGTCAAGAGTTATCCTTTAAAAATTATTATTACTAATTTCGTCAATCCATCTTGACGTAAAATTTGATATTCTATCGAATAATAAAGGGGTATTATTATCATGTCTTACCCATCCATAGAGATTGTTTGCGGAAAATGCGGCTCTGTGATCAACAAAATAATAAATTTAAAATCAATAAAAGATATTCTAAGGCCGACAAGTGGTCGATGTAAAATATGTGGAAATGCGCTTAATCCTTCTGAATTCACAATTGACTTGGAAAAACAGTAGAAGATGAGTCCAGTTTAGCACTGATGGACGATGGTTTCTATTTCAGGTTTATTAATATTTCACCGGATTCTCCGTTTAGATAGATTTATCATGTTTTTTACCACTAAAGGTCTAGTCTCGAGATGATAAGCACGATCTCTTTAGGTACAAGGATTTAAGCAAAAAGTCAAATTCGATCTTTCATTTGACATAAATTAACTATACGATTTTTTTATGCCATGATGCTTGTATTATAGCATATTCATTATAGTCATGCCGTGACTCGTTCAATGGCATATCACAAAAAGAAAAACAAAGCAAGCTATCCTAGCAACTCTCAACTTAATATATATACGCTGAAAAACAAATGGCGACATATGGATAGCACTTCGTAATGAGTGGCTTGTCAGGGAAGAGGTAGAGCATTTCTAAACACATGCAGGGTATAAAATAATACCAATCCGTTAGGATTAGAAGAAATTATCGTCAAAACTGTTAACCGCGTTGTGAAATTTTTGTTCAGAATATTAAGTCAAGATGTTTTGACATGCAATGATTTAGTCTACCTTGGGATTTGTCTAACGTGCTACCTGGATCTCTTGTTGAAATAGTCAGACATGTGCAATTATGGTGGCTTGTAGGTGCATTCTGTTTTCTAGGAGCCGTGATAGTTTGGGGAATAAAGAAGAACAGGTAAGGAAATCACTAATAAGGAGAAATATTTAGAAAAAACCCAATTCCATCTTTTTGGAGGATTTAGATAAACAAACTTGCAGCTAAAACTAGACCCGTGACCCGAGAATATGCCACCGTAGCACCCATGACCGGTACTAATTTGTCAACATCTTCATGTGATTTACCGATTCGTTTAATTGCCCTTATGGCAAATGGCACTGATAGTAGAGATACAAGAGAATATATTCTAAGGTAACCGAGAATTATTCCCGATATGATCAGAACGTAGGTACACAGAATTATCCAAGGAAAAATTTTTACTGCTCGCTGCCTCCCCAACAAGATGACTAAAGTTCGTCGTCCTCTTGACCGGTCAGCTTGATAGTCGGGAAAGGAATTTACAAACAAGACCGATGCTGATAATATGCCGATTATGATACCGACATAGATCACGCCAGGTTCAATAGACGAGGTTTGGACATAGTAAGATCCGACTACGATAAGAGTGCCTTTAATGGCAACAAAAGCCTCTCCTAAACCGAAGTTTACGATACTTGTTGAGTAAAAATATACAGCCAATACAGCGAATCCGAGGAGTAAAGCGATCGTAATGCCTTTTATAACTACAAAGTACATCCCTAACAAAGTCCCGAGTAGGAGAAGAATAAGGCCGGCGGAATATACGGAACGGGGCTTTAATAGATTGTCAGGTAACACTCCTGTTCCACCACTAAACTTTGTCCTCTGTGTCGCTGTGTCGATACCTCGCTTGTAATCCCAATAATCATTCAACAAGTCTATACTTGCGTGGAGGCAGATGACTCCGACGAATGTTAGAATGGCGTTCGGTAAGTCGACCTGTTTATTTTTCCAGAAAGCAAGTGCTATACCATTGCTTACTGCGATCACCGATGCTAATAGAAATCTTAATCTTATTGCCTGCAGCCAAGTTCTTATCATTTTGAATGTAGGACGAAACACTCCCTAATCCATCACCAAAATCAACCTAAAAGAGGTATACGGCCATATATCACCATTAACAACAATTAGGCCTATAATATGGGCGTTTGCAAATTTCTGCGTACGATGGACCTGTGTCACCCGCCTGAAAGCCCCTAAGAATTCCTTTGTCAACTACCATCTCCTCCTCCTTTTGGAGAAAGTTGTGGTCCGTCAATATCATGCTACTGATATCCTGAGCCAACTCGGTTTAGCGAAATAGAATGTCGATTTACGATGGGAGTTCCTTCCTCGACCCCTGACAAGCGAAAGATGTCTTTTAGGGCTGACGATGCCAATCTTAGGCTTCCGGTTACTCCCTGCCAGACTGTACCTGCTTATTTAAAATCGGTAGTATCTATGATTATTCGGTAACGAACCAGCATCATAGTGTGACGAAGTAGGTGCATTATCAACGCCTACCGGCTAAAAAGATTAGAGGTTGGACACGGAACCTCCAATCACATGCTTAACTTGTTGTGGCAATAATAGCACCATCTATATGAAATAAAAAGCTTGGTGAGGTATCTTACTCTCTTACAGGATGCTCTTTTGGTATTTGAAAGTGTAGAAAGATGGAGGCAGGTTGTTGCTAGCGGGCCTCCAATCCAACTACATGAAACGTATGTGGTTG
>JBAVTY010000871.1:0-3206 GCA_049696495.1 Candidatus Nitrosopolaris sp. | reverse complement strand
ATGGGTCGATGAACAGCTAACCGAGGAAGAAATTCAATTAAGACGGGAAGAAGATGACTGATAGAGTCTTAATTAGTTAAAAATTGTTGTTGGAGTATCGGTCAAAAATGTTATAGTATAACCGTCGCCGTTGGTCTAAGGTGAATATAGGAATGCGTATCAATTAAAGCTTCCCTTTGTAACTAATCAATTAACTGTCGTATTAACTAGGTAGTAGTTAAAATATCTCACTAGTTATAATATCTATAGTAGATGACAATAGATTATGTAGTTAAGAAGAAGGCAATAGACTTGCATCTCCAAGGTAGAGGAAGAAATGAAATTGCGCGGATTCTTAATAGTCAAAAGATGAGGATCTCTGAGGCAACAATCACCCACTTAATTCAGGATTGGGACCGTCAGCAGCAAAAACAGGAACACAACAATTCAGGCCCTTCTTCTACTTTAAATGCAGAAGTAGTTACGTCACAGCCGCACTTACTGCAATCACGACAACCGCAGCATCAGCAACCACCTGAATCACCTCAATCATCACACTCGCCACAATCACCGCAAGCACAAGTGTTCCAGGGGCCACCATCTGAAGCAAGTACGGGTATTGATATGAATAACACAGGCTCGCCTTCCCTTATAGCACGCCCTGGAGTTGGGCAAGCCAACATCGAAACCAACTTTGTTACAGTTAAAAGGAATGGTGGACCACTCTCGCAGTTTCTACCGTCAGATACGGATACGACGACGGTTGATCCTAATCCCATAGCCAAAGCCAAAATAACCACACCTGCTTTCGCAGCAATTTTTACCGACAAGAAGGAGGAGGACGTCATGTCTGAAGAAGATGATGTTAATACGTCAGCCAAAGAATCAGATCATATGCCATTCATAAAGGTGGAAGACCCAGAAGCTCAAATTGATATTGAAGATATTGATTATATTACTACTAATAGACATATCCATACGCAAATTCCGGAAGCTGAGGAAAGAATTGAGTCTAAGTGCCAGCCTTCAGCACCAGATCCAGAGGATAACAAGCCATCAATAGAAATAGATTGGGATTCGGACGAAACCTGGCAGAGAAGATTATTTAGAACAATTATGGATGAGCGAAGGCGCCGAGAAGAAGAAGAAAGAAGGATACAGCATCTGAGGCAAGAGTTGGAAAAAGAGAGGCAGAATCTTGCTCAAATAATGTATAATATTGACCAGCAAAAAAAGGCTCTTGAAGCTAAGCTTTTCGAAGTGGAGGAATTGATTCCTTCAGCCAAACAGTTAAAGGATATTGGAATAGGTTTTGATCAAGCTCTTGTCTGGATTGATTGTATAAAAGAGAAGGCTGAGATAGAACGGATAGACCTTAGAACAGCAACGTGGAAATTGGCCCAGGATTTGCGCGCATATAGAGATCTTGGCGGTCTGTCAAAGGCTATTCAAGATGCGATCCAGCAACTTGCTATGTTAAACATGGTCAATGATCAGCAAAAGCGCGCCATAAATACCCTAGTTCATTTACAGCAAATTGGTATGACGGAAGATGAGATAGGGGAATTGGTTAAACTCGTTGGCAGATGGAATGGTACGGGTATCAGCAGTATGAATGAAAAACTGGATGATAGATTGATTGGTATTAGTTAATTAAAATCTCTTCTTTGCAATTGCATTAATTATATTACGCATCCTGAATACTGCTTCCATTGCGATATCTTGGGATGTTGGGTCTGAACAAGAAGGAATTTGACCATAATGTTTCTAATGAAAATATCATAGTTTGAATACATCGATGATTTCTACTATATTCCTACCAACTGCTGTTTGACACTCCTGATATATCATAACAAAGAATAGTTTTTTGAAATGAATAGCAAGATACCAATATTCATTGCGGCTACTATTGGCTTGTGCATTCTGACAACGAGTATTTCTGCTAATTCCGCTAATGCAAGAAATACATTCGACGGTGGGTACTTTGGAGGAATGGGGAATGGAGGGTATGGAGGAATGGGCTACGGGGGAGCAGGGCCGGTAATCCAAGAACCAGTAGATACTGGTAATCCCCACTTAGACAAAGCAATTAACAAATTCTACAATTGTCTATCGGACACACACGAGGACCCACCAACTGTACAAAAAGTAGATGATTGTTATCATCAAACTGTAGGTAGTAATGGCGGTACGCAGACTTAGACCACAAGAACCGGTCTAGGGTTCGACGTCATAAACTTGCTGTCTTGTCATGAAATCTAGGGAAGTGAACCTGCGATTCTAGTGCTGTTCGTATTCCAATATTAGTAGGATTGGAATCGCTCAAGCAGCATAGGTCTTCTCCTCTTCTAATGTAGCCCTATGACAGACTCGACCAGTTCTTGTCCCTTGTCTGTTAGTTGATATTTACTCAGGGTGGGATTTTATTAAATGACTTGTCTTTTCTAGAAAGCAATCACCATTGTAGTGAATCATCGTAGTTTTGCCTATTGATAAGAGATATGAAAGAGAACTGTACGATTTAGTCTATGGATTTTCTTCAGTTAAATCGTTGATACACTCCAATGCTACTACACTTAGAAATAACTAGTACTCTGTTGCATTATCTAGATTATTAGTTTAAAATGCCTATATCTATTATTTCGTTTAATGGTCAAATGGGTTCAAAGACATCCATTTCATTCATTGCTATTACTATTGCAATACTAGTATTACTGTATACCGAAGTTTACTTACCCGAAACCCAGACCGGATTAGCGCTTAGCTTCAACCTCAATAACTTACCCTGTGTATTGATACATGGAGGACACGTTCATTGTACCGAAGATTACTTACCCGAAACCCAGACCGAATTAGCGTCCATATACTACCACAGCTTCAACCTCAATAACTTACCCTGTGTATTGATACATGGAGGACACGTTCATTGTGCATAATGTCGGTTCTAAAAACATGGACTTGGACGCGCGGATGTTTTAATTTGATTAATTAATAATAAACGCATGATATTTATACTCTATCTTCACTATATTCGCCGGTCATAATTCACCCTAATTACCAAGGATGTGTGCTTTTGTATTTTCCATTACTCTTTTTTCATCTCCAGATAACGATATTCCAATCATCTCTTTGAACTGCATTGCGTTAACCACAGCCTTTCCGCCATAGTGATTGTTAAAATAGATACGGAGAATCTTTGTTTGTTCTCTTATCTCATTCACTTTCTC
>JBAVTY010000870.1:0-1532 GCA_049696495.1 Candidatus Nitrosopolaris sp. | reverse complement strand
TATTCTTCAAGGAGATCATAGAGAGGCTGTCAAAAAGTTGCTAATCGAAAAGGGATTCAGTGAACAATCGATCGAAGTCTTATGATACTATGCATCCACACAGCATACTGAGTTGTAGTAATGTCTGGCATGTTGGGAATAGCTACTTATTCGTTTGTGATAGACATTGGGATATTGGCTGCCTTTGCGATAGGATTCGGAATATTTCGTGGATACTCCTTTGGGAAGATGAAGGCTGTTTACTCAACAAGCATGCCCAAACTAAACTCTAGTCTTTTTCTACGTACTCCAGTAGTACATATGACACACCTAAAGGTTGATGATATATCGTCTGGCATAGCGTAGGATTTAGGGTATTGTTATTAAATCAAGTTGGGTATGATTCAAACAAGCACTTATTCTACATCAAGAGTGCAACGTACGTACTGGTTATCAGATAGATAGGTAGATAATTCTAGTCGTTTAATATAGCAACAGCACAAGGTATAGCAAGAGGCATGAATGATCATCTAGGCAAGTACAACATATCGGTCAAACATGGGTTCCAACATCGCATTTAAATATCACTAGTGATACATATATAATCTATATTTTATATTCATTAATCATGCAAAGATTAGAGCTAGGAAAAAAGCTTTTCCTATGGCGAGCGCTTTCGGCTCTTGGAATTTCTGTAATAGCTGATGCGTTGGATTTTATTGGAGGACCAATTCTAACCATCCCACCCATAGGTGACATACCTAATGCAATAATAACTGGCTTACTATTTGCAATAACAAGAAATAAAAGATCAGCTGCAATAAACTTGATTAAATTCATACCAATTGTAGGCGACTATATCCCGACCTATACAATAACAACTCTTATGTGGATTTACACCGAATGGAGCAAGAAAAATGGAGTGCTTCCCTATGTAAGGTACTAAAACTTGTGTTAGTACTGCGTCGTTGTTTTGTATCCGTCTTCAACTATAATGTAGCATGCGTTTGTATCGTCTCTGAACGAGTCTTTGATTTTAGAATTTATTAGGTAAAGCAAGCGCCCAGGAGGGCTATCCTATTTTCTTCCGAGCCTTTGATGTAATCCCGGTTAATTTGCTCTAATTGTCGGTTGGAGACTTTTTTTGATACTTCTGATCGGAAACTAAGTTATTTTCCTACATCACTGTGGAGGAAATGGAGAACAATCACTACTTGCTGGGTAGTAACATACTTCATTACTTATACTCCTGCTAGAGCGAAGAAGCAAACCATCTCTAGGTTGCATATCACCTACGAAGCCTGCAATCGTCGCAGGTCCGAATCTATGAGCTTTAACACTTTTTTAGGAACTTCTATATCAAAAGGGATGCGATGATCTTCCAGTCTACGCCATGGGTAAACCCTTTAAAACTACAAAAAAAAGTGGTCTCGTGCACTTAGCCGACATTATTCTTTCTATCCTTATACTGGTCTATTATTGGCAAATTCCCTTGAAGTGTTTTCAAACGTTCTTGCGGTATTAGCGGCTATTCTCGAAAATTCCTTTACATC
>JBAVTY010000869.1:0-2666 GCA_049696495.1 Candidatus Nitrosopolaris sp. | reverse complement strand
TGTACAGAAATGCATTTAGAATTCATAAGCTAACAAAAGATATACTAGATGTTACAAGAATCGAAAGTCATACATTAAACCTAGATAAGACAAGATTTGACTTGAAAGACCTGATAAAAAGTTTGTTAGAGGATGTACAGCCCAAGCTTGTAGCAAATACTGCCAACAATAAAGTGAAAGTAGTATATAGATCAACCGAGGACAGAGAGGGAGAAGTTGATAATCACAGCGACAATGTTTTTGTCCAAGCTGATAGAGATAGAATAGCCCAAGTTATCTCCAACCTATTGGACAATGCCCTCAAGTTTACTAATCAAGGCCTTGTATCTGTTGCTGTATCAATAACCAAAGTATACAAACAAGGACAAGAAGGAGAAAATGAAAGAGAGGTAGTAGTAAGTGTGGAAGATACTGGCTCAGGTATTGATGCAGGAATATTTCCAAAGTTATTTACAAAATTTTCGAGCAAGTCATTTAGCGGCACTGGCCTTGGGTTGTATATATCTAAGAGCATTATAGAAGCTCATGGTGGGAAGATATGGGCCAAAAATAATAATGATCAGAAAAAACCTGGTGCTACCTTCTCCTTTACCTTGCCATTGGCCGCTACATAGAGAAGCGTAAAATAGAAGCGCTATATAGTCTTCAAGGTCTATACATAAAAATTAGTATTGTGAAACGCCAACCCTAAATATTGCGACAAATATATCAGTAATGTTGGCGGTAGGCTTTTTGAAAACAGAGAAGCAATTTAGAGTAAAGCATAAAGAAATAGTTCAAATTCATACCTTTCTTTACCTTTGCTATTTTATCACTACTTCTGGCATTAATTTAAATAATCATCTGAAAAAAACACGCAGGATCGATATCTCCTTAAGGTCCAAGGATACTATGATGACCCCTCATGAAAAACGAATTCTAATAGTAGACCCGATATAGCAAATTTATATAAATTAAGTTTAGAACGTGATGGCTTTGTTGTGGATGCCTTCAATGATCCTTTGTTGGTCTTATCTAACTACAGGGCTGGAATCTACGACTTCTTGCTAATTGACATAAAAATGCCGCAAATGGATGGCTTCGAATTATACCAGAGGCTTAGGAATATGGGTGATAAACCCAAGGTCTGTTTTATTACGGCTTTTGAAGAATTCAATAAGCAGTTTAGGGAATTGTTTCCAAACTTGAAAGAAAAGGTATGTTTCCTTAGAAAGCCAATAGAGTTACACTATCTAACTAGAGTAGTAAAATCAGAGCTGGGTTATAATTGAAGAACCGATATAGCCTTTGCCCTAGAGAGGATCGTAAACTTTCTATATGCCAAGTATGATTAGTGTGCTGGTACCCGATGCATGTGTAGATGTCCTGTTGCATTTTCTACTCTTCATCATAGTGTATACGTCCCTTTCAGCGAACCGATCAACCGATCAACAGTACGTATGAGGTTATTCCGTGTACAACAGCGCATTAGTATATAGATGCTACAATAAAATGACAATTGCTATACCTACTGAAAACCACGTTAGCTCTGCTGACTTGTACTGATATCTTGCCATTGTATTGGTTGATAAAGCTTCGAGATATAAGCTTGTGGCGATACGGTATTTATGAAAAAAGAGAAGACTATCAATCTATAAGTAGTATAAGTCCAGAGTTCAGCCTCTATATCTTCAGCTATTGTAAAGTTGTCTAGATGGTTTCTTGCTAGTATGTCTCGTAAGATTACCTTAAAATCTTCTAATGACTCTTTCTTATAATCAAGAGTAATAATTGTTTTAGGATCATGTTGATCGGCCACAGTAGAAGTGTTACGATTAGTATCTGCTGATCTATCAATGGAAAATGATTTAATCTCTTCAGAATTAACTATTATAGATCTTAAGTCTCCACTGAGAAAAGATAAATCTAACCTTATAGTCATTGCTTTTATGACCTAATTACATAAATGCCTTAAAATGCTTATGGTTTTTGATAGCTTCTTTCACTATTCTTATGCCTAGCAGCAGGACTCTATCCTTGGAAAGCATCACGTCTATCACCGCTGAGAGAAGCTGCTTAGGAAAAAACTAACCATGGCTGTCGACAGTACTGCTATAGTATCGCGCATAAAATCATGGTGTAGCGGCGTAGTTCTTTCGTTTATCGATTTAGGAGAATAAATCTTGACAAGATTGTTTCTACCTACTGCAGCGTCTACTACTACGGTTGAAACTCCAGGAATTGTGATAGGCACGTCTTCATATATAGGAAAATCAGATACACCACCTTCATTGAAGTTTACATGCATGGTCTTCTTTGATTTACGAAACTTCTGGATGCCAACCATCTCAGCTGTTTGTCTATTAAGCATCACTTTGACTCTACCAACATTACCACTGTCGATTAATCCCAAGAACTTATGACCTTCAATTGCAAACTGAAGGCCGAAAGGTCTCAGCCAGGACAAATGTGTCTATCTCATGTTAACATAAACTCGGCAAAGAAGTTCTAAGTGACAGATGTAGCTATCCAAAATCCATCTAATCAAACTATCATATTTCCACCAACTAGTACTGTGATTGTAGGTGTCAACGGAATCATGCCGAATCCGTGAGGCTAGAGAAGTTTTGCTAATTTATCTTGGAATCCGTGAGGCTAGAGAAGTGTTGCAACATCTTCTTACAAGT
>JBAVTY010000868.1:0-4698 GCA_049696495.1 Candidatus Nitrosopolaris sp. | reverse complement strand
TGGTAGTGTATTTGAAGCATTCCTGTTTCCCAATTTTATCTTTGATGATGATTGAATAGCCGTGGAATGTGATTGTTCAGTAGATGGTGTTACAATGGAGGTGGAAGCCGGCTTATCAAGGACATTTGCGAAAGCAGTACCGACCTGCCCCAAGTTATCCGTAACATTTAGTTGAAATCGCAGGGGCGTGTCTGCAGCAACTTTTGGAGCTTTAAACTCCCATACCGGTGTGTTCACTCCGCTTAAAGTAATCTGAGCGTCAGTCGGAATCTGTTTCCAAGAATATGACAGAATTACTCCATTAGGCGCTCTGCTATTCGACCCATTCAGAATCACTGTCGACCGCGTGGTCACAACTTGATTCGGTCCGGCGTTGGCAATGGGAGGGAGTTGTAAGGGTTGATGGTTATTGTTAAAGCTAGAATTTGTAGTTAATGCCAATGATGAGGGGCTCGCAGAAGGCAATGATGATGAAAAGATGAAGACCGGAGAGCCAAACGTGGTAAACAAAAACATGATAGAAAGTGATACTATCGTCAAAAATTTAGTCTTCAACAGATGTGAATATTGTATGTATTAAATTATTTAAAATCTGCGATACTATACACTAAGATAAAACACGGAAGAATAGGTACTGATATTTTCACCTCTTATTAGAAGTATCAACACTATTTTTATTCAAATATTTCATCATCTCAGGACCAGCTATTCTACAACAGTATATTTCCGAAGAAGAACTTAGACGCTCAATTTGAGCGGTTTGTCTTTCAATAATAATGTAAAAATAAAAACTCTCTGGCGCCCTTATGGTCTATTATTGGCAAATTCCTTTGAAGTGTTTTCAAACGTTCTTGCCGTATTAGAAGCTATTCTCGAGAATTCTTTTACGTCTTCTTTTTCATGCTGAACAAATGTTTTGTATGCATTGATATTTTCAAATAATGTATTGTTTGCTATTCTACTTGTAGCCATCACGTTATCTGCAACATTGCTTACTGTTCTTGCATAGATCTCAGCCAACTCTTCTTGGGGATGCCCAATTATTCCAAAATGCGCCATATGTATTCTCAGCTTTTGGAGAATTGTTCTTGCTGTTGTGTCGTAAGACTAGAAGCAGTTGTCAGTACTGGAAGATTCCCAATACAAGGTCAAGAAAACGTAATTGAACCTATACATCATACTCCTTAACATAGTCTAGAAGCATATGCTATTGTAGTATTGGAAGAATTTGCTGGTTATTCGGTTTCCTAATGTAAGGGTAGGGGTTCCACATAATCCTATGAGTATATGGGGAGGATTTTTGGTAACACGGTAGTGAAAACTGACTATGTTACCAAAATCAGACCCTATACTCTCGTGTATTATTATTACCGTCATATCACTAGCGATATGTGGTCATACCAAAAACGGCATCACGAGCTCTTACTAATAGACCGCAGACAAAGTAAGCTTGATGAATGGAGAAAGCGACTTGAACAAATGCAATATGATCTGACTGCCAGAGAGGCCAGGATTCTAGAATCTGAGCCTTTTCTAACCGTGGCGAAAAAGTTACAAGAAATGAAATTAGCATTAGAAGACGCTCTGCCCTGGATTGAAACAATAAATGAAGTTGCTCAGACACACAAGATGGATTTACGGACATCGGCAATTTTTGTTGGTCAAGAACTTAAATTGAATAGACAATTTGGTGGTATACAGAGACAGATAGAGATAGCTCAAGGACAATTGAAAATGCTGAATACGATTAGTGCACAGAAAGAAAGAGGATTGTCGATCCTCGCCGCGTTGCAAAATAAGGGAGTTTCAACAGATGCGATTTATGGATTTTCAAAAATTCTAGATTTAGAAAGAATGGGTAGAGAATGGAATCCTCTCCAAGGTAATGGTAGCAGTATGGCTTATCGGGTTTATCCAACCAGTAGCGAATAACCAAATTGAACACCGGATGTGCCATGTTGTGAAATAGTTAATCATCGCAAGTTAGGACAACCGACCAACGCCAAAGGATCTATAACTAATCAGCCATTTTATGGCAAGATCGCATAATTGCTTACAGCGTTGGTAGGTGCACATCCACTTTATGAGACAGAAATATCCATATTCCCAAGGAATTATATAAAGTTGGTATTATTACGAAAGTATAAAGTATAGCATAGAGGCATAGACAATAGTTCTTTAAATATTCTGTACCAATCTTTAAGAAGACAATGACAAATCTGATCTGTGGTGAAATGATCGACCACATCCAATTGTAAAAACCGTATAACAGATACATGCATACCGGAGGATCTATTAAATTATAGTAGCTCATATAGCATCTCATTATTGGTGAAAGAGAAACGGTGAACGATAAATTAGTCTTATTATTTGATGCACTTGCGCTCGCTATGGTCGCAGGAATTTTGTTGGTAGTGGTCGCAGCTCGGATTTCGGGACCAGTATTGGTATCTGGGGAATCAATTCCTGCAAGGCTCTTGACTACTAATACCCTAAATACCACGACAGAGAATGTGGTCAAAGTAAAGACGGGTGGGGGAGACAATAATATATCATCCACTCAATTCTTCCCACAAATAGTCGAGATTAAAACTGGAGAAAGTGTAACTTGGTACAATCCTACTAAAGTCCCAGAACCCCATACTGTTACATTTCAGATGGGTAGTTTATACCCAATACAATCTTTTTTACCGGTAGAGTTATCAAAATCTGCTCAATTTCAAACGCTTTTGCCATCGACTGCTTCTAACGGGCAACCAATTGTCGTGCCTGGGCAAAATCATACAACTTTCATAATAGCCGCTAATGCTAGGGCATACAATCCGGTTGTCATTAATTCAATTGGCAATGTGACATTCCTCAATTGGAACGCCAAATATACTATGAATGGAAGTGAGAAATATATTAATTCAGGCTGGTTGTTCCCAATTGGCGAGGTTCCGCAGGGCATTCAAGCTGGAAGAACATTCACGATAACGTTCGAGAAAGCAGGTTTATATGAATACACTTGTGTTTTTCATCCATGGATGACTGGAAAAGTCATTGTGAAATAAACCAATCCATATCTTTTCCTTCGTATTAATCTTATATCTCATCCATTTCTTTTCCAACAGGGCTTTTCCTAAATGGAAATCATTTTAGAGCAGCTCATGATAACAATGGCTCTGCTTTGTTGTCATTCCAATTCTCTTGTTAGCTAACCCCGTGTTGACCCTGTTAAACGCACCCTCCTTCTAGCAATAGATCTACTTGCAAGACTTATGAAATAAGGATGATACACCTTCATGGTATCAATATACAGTAATTGCCATGTATTGATGGCTACTATTATATAGTCTATATAAACTATAAAGACTATATAATGGAATTTATTAAAATATATTAGAATTTAATTTTAACTAAAATACTCATCCGTTAGTAGCACCGCCATTTGCACCGTTAGAACTAGTTTCACTAACGCCCAAAACGCTAGGACCATTTACACCTTTAACGCCTTTAACATCATTTACACCACGAACACTATTCCCATGAGTACCAATAATAAACGCATCTTTGTGTCTGTATTCTAAAAATTGTTGTAGTAGTATAGCTAATGCTACTCCCGTTAATGCCCCCGCAACCACGATTGAACCAAATATTAGAGTCGTCTTACCATGGTTCATTTCTCGTAGACTATATTCCAGAATAACATATTTCAAGTCCTACATATGACTTGCTAACAATGTAGGAGTAATTGTCGATATATTCAAACTCTGACATATTCAGTAGGATGTTAGTGTTAGGACAATAGTTCCTCTGGATATAGATAGGCTGCATATTCAATTATTGAACATAATGAAGAGCATATTCGGGGTTGAATGCAAACAAAAAAAACGGGCCATGTAGTTTTTCAACTATTTTTTATACCGTCATAGTTAATAGGAGCGATTTCTTCCAATTTATTTTGCAGCTGCAATAATCGTATCCCTTTTGGCGTTATTCGGTAACACCGTCTTCCTACTTCGTAATCTATCAGGCCATTTTCCTGCACTGTTTCCAAGTATTCTTTCAGCTGACTATAAGATAGATAAGATTTGTACATTAGTCTTGTCCTACTTGTTCCTTCACTTGCGGCCTCTAAAATCGTTTTAACTATTTCGCTTCTACTTCTGTATTTCATATTGTATGATATGAAAACAGATCAAGTATTTACGAGAAACTTAACATAATACTAAAGTTAATGTCGATTTCTATCACAAGATACTATGTAGTTGTTTTATCAATCGTAATTATTTCTCTACAGATTGTGCGTTTCTGAAGGGTTCATTCTATATCAGTGAAGTAGTCGGTTATTTTTACGTTTTCGCTAACTCTCCACTGAGAAAATGCTTTTGCTGAGTTGCAATCCTTTTCCCTGGTCAGCTTCAGCAGCCAGTACTTGCGGTCGTCCCTGGAAGATTAAGCTTGCTGAATGTCCTAGCTAACATTATACAGCAATTTTCCTGGATGTACATTTGATCTTTCACTGATTCCGTAGCTTTGCGGAATCGCATAACAATTCATATATATATTTGCGCAATTTGTTTTTAAAATACCTGACTGTTTGCGTTTTCCTGATTAAACCATGTCTATCTACTTTTACAAGATGGTTCATTGGCTATGATAATATCAAGCTGTAAGAAAGTAGTTATTCTTATGACACATGGTTATGGTTGTTCT
>JBAVTY010000867.1:0-1895 GCA_049696495.1 Candidatus Nitrosopolaris sp. | reverse complement strand
CCTCGATGATAAACGGGCGCAACATATTCAAATGGCTCTCGAACACAGCCCATGGGTCATACGCTATATCATCAAAGATTTCTGTTGAGAGATATCGTCCTTTTCTCGTTTTCTTGATCTCACCTTCGGCGACCAATTTATTAAGATGGGTGTTTACTGTCTGCCTACTGAATCCTACGTGTCTTTCTGTATCTCGTAAACGAGTATAATTTAATATGTCCTTGAATTCAACACCTACCCAGTTCAATGATTTAGTTCTTATATATTCCAATGGTTGAACCGATAAAAGTCGAGTTCGAAGAAGGATCTTCGTATAGTGACACTTACACAGAAGTTGAAGTTGCATTGCCAATTGACAGATTGATTGAAGACATAGTCAGAGAGATTGAACAATATTTCAAAATCTACAAAATCGGTAAATCAAGAACTGAGTTTAGTTTCAATCTAATAATGCCGTTATCAACTAGCGGTTTGCAGAAAGATGAAAGTGTTGATGGTATTGAGTCTGAGGATGAGATAGGATATGCCAAAGTTTGAAAAGTCAAGATAGCATATACTACTACAAGCGCGGCGAATTCAAAAACTACATTCAAGGAATAGATCCAGATCCTGGTGAACGCTCAGAAAACGGTCTGTTAACTTTCCACCGTAAGACCTATAGTTAGGTGTATGCTAGCATTCTATCCTCTAAATTATTCTTTCATCTTGCTCTTAGACATTTCTGCAAAAGAGTCTTCCCCAGCCTTTTTAATTTACGGTTTACGGGACACATACAAGGTGGTTAAAGATAATCTCGAAGGTAGTTTTATCTACAGGGCATCTTCCAATGTAACCTTTACTGGTTTCCCCTTAAAGTTTCTCAAAACATCCTTATGATGAGGCATAGGAACATAAATAATCACCTTCTTGTCTCCCATCGTTGTTATCTTTCCAATGAATTTTACCTGAACCAAGATGGTATTTACAAGGATACTCGTTTATAATAATTTTAACATAGACATTAGTTTTACTAGTATCCCTGGGAATACAAAAGTATATATTTTACGGTATTCCTAGGAATACTACAATTGTATACTGAAAGGAATCAGGCATGAATATCGAGAATCTCAGTCGTATTGCTGCTACAAATGGTGGAGACTTCTTCGCAGGCATATTGATTGGCTATTCTTAAAGATAGTAGTAAAAGTAGTAGCAATAGTAGTTGGGTTATTCTTCGCTGGATTAGCCTACCTCCAATACCAGGAGATAGTTGCCATAAAGTGGAATAAAGTTCCACAGCTGTCACAGAAAGTTGTTATGACACTTGCAAATGCGACAAATCAGATACCTGGTTTTAACAGCGGCCATCCAGCAGACATAGCAATATCAAATTTTGGTATTCCACTAACTGGCAGTATGTCAGTGGGATTTGCAATTGGTTTTATGAAAGGCTAGTATGTGTAATTTGTTATCTAAATTAATTAACACACGCGGTAATGCACTTTTCGACGATATTGTTGGCTATAACCATATCAAGCGGCTTTTTAGAATGGCTCTGGACTCCCCCAGCAATTCATATCCTCCTGGTACGTCCACCAGCATCAGCTAAGACCATGTTTCTGACGTCGTTGATGCATCATGTAAAGGACACGTACTTTGCAGACGGTGCTAATTCGACTAAAGCTGGAATGATTGATTATCTATTTACAAATACACCACGGTACCTCCTTGTTGACGAAATTGATAAGATGTCTCCTAAGGACCAAACATTCTTGTTGAATTTAATGGAGACAGGTATAGTTACTGAGACCAAATATGGTAAGACTAGGACTACGCATATACAGACATCGGTATTTGCAACAAGCAATGACGCCAGAAAGATATCAGCTCCATTGCAGTCTAGATTCTTTATTGTA
>JBAVTY010000866.1:0-3014 GCA_049696495.1 Candidatus Nitrosopolaris sp. | reverse complement strand
ATTCTTACGCCCATTATGTCCGGAACAGACTTTCCACGATTGTAAATTCTGAGCTTTCGGTGGAGTTCAACGCTAAGCTGAAATGGTGACTGTGGATTAAATAAAAATCCTATAGCCATCCCATCTCCTGTTGGAACAATAATCTTGTCTTTTGGTGTTTTAACGTAGGTTTCACAAGAACCGATCATTTTGTTTAGGTTTCCTATCCTTTCTATCTGCTTCTTAACAGATAGCGATGGATCTGAAAGGCTTACAATGTCTATAAAGAAAAAATTTACATTTACAACTTCTGATGGTAGTCCCATCTCTGAAATATTCGATCCGTAGACACCCGCAAGTTTCTTGTATGTTTCCAAACACGTTTGACTGTCAAATGATAACTCAGAATCCAAAATAGGTTTGACCATAATTGCTTTTCCACATAGCGTGCAGGTCACTAAAGATGATTCGTCAACAAACAATAGGCTACCATCATCAGCAATCCTGAAATAGATCCAAGAGGGTTTAGCGTGTACACCCTTAATTGAAAGCAGCCTAATGCCTCTGGTCAGAGATCCGTGATGATCTTCAATCTTCATTTCGATGATTCCATCGAAAATGGAACTTAAGGCATTAAACAAATATTCATTTGATACCGGAGAAGTCAGTGTAAAAATTGCCATTGCTTCAACATCTCTTAGAAGAAAAGAAAGTTCGTTCATGAATTTCAATACAGCATCTTCTCCAAATAGCGTGAGAAGATGTGTAAGAGAGTCAACAACCACGCGAATGCCTCTATTGGCAGTAGACGAAGGATTCGTGTTATACTCAGAGTCGTTAGCCAACCTATCAATCTGGGTTAATGTCGCGTCAATCTCTGCCAAAGTCAGTGATAACCCGTTTATACCTTTAGTCATTCCAACTGCACTAGAATTTTTATTATCGGAAACGAGAGGTGAAATAGAAGAATCTGCTCGTTGTTTGCCTAATGCAATATTACATAGATAAGGGTTTATAAATTTGGAATTTTGAATTAGGTTTAGATTTTCGATATTAGAGAATTGAGTTCTAAACTGTTTGTTGGTTAGACTTGAGCTAATATAGATACAATAATCTCCGTCAAGTATGCCATCTTCGAAAAATTGCTTGCAGTACATCGTCTTACCTGCTCCAATGGGTCCTGTAAGTAGTAGTAGCCTTTCAGGTATGGTCTTTTTTTCAGTGAGAAACGATATACCGGGGATATGCATTTAAATAGATTTTCTAACATGTCATCTATATACTTTTTATATTTTTTAGTACTAGTAAGTATCTCGTCGCTACTGGGGTTATTTTCACCTATCTAGCTAAGCTTCAGCTTCATAAATCCCAAGTTCGATTTGATTTGCATTAGTGTCCTGAAAAATAAATCATAGCCTGACCCAACTAGCCGTGTGCAAAGCTTCCAATGTACAGTAAAGGTTCATTGCCATGTGGATTGGTGAAATATCCATGACCATCTCCATCACAAGTCGTTGTAGGAGCGGTTCCTAGAGATACAAGTGCACTACGTACTTGTGCTGGAGTTGCAGTCGGATGTAAAGAACGGTAGAGGGCAGCGGCGCCGGTCACGAACGGCGCTGCCACACTCGTCCCGGTTAATGTGGCGTAAGAGCCGCCAATATACGTACTATGTATATTCACGCCTGGCGCGGCGATCGTTACCTTGCTGCCAAAGTTGCTAAAGCTAGCTAATGAATCGTCTGGTCCGTACGGAGTCTTAGGTCCCAGTCCACCACACTTGCCATCGCTATCTGCAATTGCTGCTACAGAGATAACGTTTGGGTTGCTAGCAGGGGACCATGAGGATGCATCTTCTCCTGAATTTCCTGCTGCAACCACAAATGTGACACCTGCAGCGACAGAATTGTTAATAGCCGTGTCAAGAGCAGCAGAAGTACACTTGCAACCAAAACTAAGGTTAGCCACATCTATTTGTCCAGCATTTTGAGTCACATAGTCTATTCCTTGTATAATGGTAGACATACTACCGGTACCACTCGAATCGAGCACCTTTATTGCCCATAATCTCGCACCTGGAGCTATACCGACAACGCCTACAGAATTATCCTCAGCCGCGGCAATGCCTGCTACGGCAGTTCCATGTCCATTATCATCATTGGCTGTTGACGTTCCTGGGATAAAGCTTACTTGTCTATAGACATTGAGGTTTGGATGGGTAAGATCTATGCCGGTATCTATTATAGCGATTCCTGCATTTACGCTAACCTGTGGATGAGAACTATCTAAAACGCTTAAAGGTCCACCTACTCTGGAATATCCAGTAGATACTCCCTGAGAGAAAGCTTGTACCTTGACGTCTGGTTCTACAAAATCTACTAAGGGATTTGATAAAATCGAATTCAGAACTAGTTTGTTCGGGATATTAATTGTAAATCCTTTGATAGCGCTATCATAGACAAACGGAACATGTGCCCCCATACCTATTGCCTGCTGCGCTACTGATTGTGGATTTTCTGTTACTCCATTTTTGAGAACTACTATATACTGATGTGGTATTGTATCTGATAAAACCTGTCTCAATTTGGCTTGGGCATAATGTTTCATCTCATTGGCAATATCTTGAGCACTTTTCAGATCACTTATACTGTGACTAATAATGCCACCCTGCATCGCATTTGTCGCAACAAATGGGCTTTCTCCTATTGTAGTATTTGAAAGAGGTGCTTCAGTGTGGATCTTTTCATTATTACTAGAAGAGATGATATCATTTTTATCTGCTATTCTTGAATGTTTTTTGGCTTGGACAAAGTTAAATACGCTGTAGAACGGGTTCGAGATTATATACAACGTTAATATGATGAATAATGCCGAAAATACCAATATCCTAATTGGATCTTTCATTTGCTTTGAGTCGTTCTTGTAGCTATGATATTTTAACGTGAATATAAAATTAAGACTAGATTTATTATATTTACAAAACACTAAAGATAGTCATTGTACCGATTTTGTTACTTTAATTCTAGAGAACGTTT
>JBAVTY010000865.1:0-3809 GCA_049696495.1 Candidatus Nitrosopolaris sp. | reverse complement strand
TATTCTTGGGTATCACTTGCGGGATTTGTCCTTTAGTTTATATAGAACCGGACTAATTTATTATTTTCTTCTATAATATGAGCCCTTTGCTACCCTAACAAATGGGAAATCTCTGCAGTATTGTGTCTGCAAATCTTTTACATACGTTGGTGTGTGTACAACTAAAAGCATTTGTGGTAAAAGGAACAGACCTTGTCATGTCGATTATTGCGGCAAAGAATGGGATTAGAAAGCGATTAGTCGCCGCTGCCTTCTCCCCCTCTCGTCCTTCTTAAAGAAGTGAAATAAATCAGGAATATTCAGGTATGATGCGCTAAACATGACAAAATAAAAAGTGGGTTGTAGGATACTTCAGTATTAACTGAATTCTCTATCCCTGTCCTGCGCGCTGTACTGGCGGGGGTGACCAGGTTCCGTTAAGAGCCTGTTGGTCCGGCCAATATAAACGCATAAGAAGATTGAATGGTTGGCTGTTAGTAGGAGAGGGCAGCCAGTTGCTCTGTTTTGCCTGTCCTGGACTCTGAGGCTGTACGTATTTTGGATGTAAACTGCTTTCCGTTATCTAGCATCACCTTCTTTGGTTTACCATTAGTTACTATCCATTCTTCCAATACATCCAAAACATCTATAGTTCTCTTTCTTTCAGACCATTTGCTAGCTACGTTTAAGGATATTCCGTTACCATAATTGTGTTCGAATCGATTACGTTCGGTTTATCGATCGTTCTACATTATTATGGTTGTAATGAAAAAAGAGCACATACGTTAATTGGTATATGCCAGGCAAAATTTTCTTACCATCCTTACTTCAATCTTGATTCATCTACTTACGCTGGTAAGGGTGGTGTAGTCTAAAGTTTCTGGCCACTATGTAGTCAGCTGATAATAAACATAACATCAACATTAAAGAATAAGGCGAATAGAACTATCTATTATGTCTTACAATAAAGTTCCTCAAAAACAAAGAGCACTTGTTTTTCAAGGGGGAGGTGCACTCGGAGCATATGACGTTGGCGTCTTTCAAGCGTTATATGAAAAAATAGGTAAAAAAGAAGGTTTGGATAATTTATTTGATATTGTTGCTGGAACTTCTAGCGGTGCAATGAACGGGGCGATATTAGTCAGCCATGTTATAGAAAAAGGAACTTGGGAAGGTAGCGCAGAGAAATTAAATACTTTTTGGAAGTACGTATCCAATGATCCAGATTTAGAATATTGGTATCCATATACCACTGACAATAGGAATTGGATATCACAATGGAATACTCAAAATGAGATTTACCCAAATGTAGCTACCGGAGAAATTGCTAGAAGATACTATTCTGCGAAGCAATTTCTGTGTTCGGGAGTTCCACATGTTTATTTACCTCAATTTTCCACACCATGCTTACCATTTGTTGGGTTTCCAAGGGCAGATGATAAGTTCTTTGATAACTTTAGTTTGCCTATTAACAATACATGGTATGTCTACAGCAATCAACCTTTAAAAGAAAGCTTAGCAAAATTTGCAAAATTTCCAATTGCGACAAGCTTCGATGAAAAGAGACCTAGGCTTCTGTTAGTTAGTGTAGATGTACAGGAGTCGACAGCAGTAACATTTGATAGCTATCCTAAGGATGACAAGAGTACTGTCCGAGAAAGCGTGTATAGTAGTGGACCCTACGACTATACGATAAGTTACCCTGACGGTATTAGATTAGATTATGCCATTGCAAGTGGTTCGGTACCAATAAACTATGATTATGCAAAGATAGCCCATGTTAATAAAAAGATTAGGGATAATCAGGAAAATGCTTCCTCTGATAAAGTCTTGCGTTATTTCTGGGACGGGGGTGTTTTAAGCAATACCCCGTTAAGGGAGCTAATTCAGTGGCACAAAGATTATTGGTTTAGAGTTAAAGGCAAAGGACAAGATGACGCTCCCGTACCAGACTTGGAAGTTTATATTATAGACGTATGGCCCACAAGTGAGCCAAATATACCAACAGATCGTGACGGTGCCTTAAACAGATTAGACAATTTATTTTTTAACGATAAAACAGATTACGATGAAGCAGTTGCAAACATAGTATCAGACTACACAAGTCTAGTCAAAGACTTTATTAAACTTGCAAAAGCAAACAGTATACCAGACAAGAAAATTAAAGATATCTTATCCAAAACAACCAACAGAAGTAAACATCGGACAGGTGAGTCAAGGCAGTATAAGGATCTGATAAATGGCAGATTCGATATAGACATAAAACGAATAGAACGAACAAGAAATATCGAATACGATATTTCAAACAAGGCACTTGATTATTCTATGCTAACAATACAGCAATTAATAAAAGACGGATATGAAGATGCAATAGAAGCACCGGTTTTGCGCGTGGGACAGTAAATGTTCTGTCTGCAGCTCGCTTGGAAACCATATATGATCAGTTAAATAATAAGGCATAAATTATTTTTATTGACAGACACTTTTATGCAGACAGGTTATGATCTAGAATAACCTCGTAATGATAGAAGATATTTAGCCAGTGATTCATTTTGTTGAACATTCGATTCTGATCTTTTGCGTTTTCCCTGTTGTCTATCCCTAGTTTTAAGACTAATATTGGATATTACATCATATTCTAATTCTTCTCCAAATATTTGTTCTTCTAACTTTTGGATATCATAGCCTTGCAACATCAAGATCTCTTTTACAATCTTCCAAAGTTCTTCTTTATAGGCATCGATATTAAGATCTTGATAGTTTATCGAGTATCCTTTGTATCCATCTTCTTTCAGACCAGTTTTATAATACTTAATTAAACTTCCAGCTTCTTTGTTCATTGATGTCCCTATCTTATGCTGTGGTGTATACGATTGGTAGTCGTCAGGATCCTTGTTCAATACAACTGAATATGCTAAAAAACACATGTGGCTGTCGTAGGTAGCGAACGGTCTGTTTTGCCCGGCGCTAAAGCGATTGGTCGCGCTAATCCGAACGTGACGATTGAAGTTACCCTGAAACTCCGTCGAATGAAGGCGTTGCCCCCAGTGACAGGGCGACCTCCTACTGCCGTTTCGCGTGAGCAGGTCGCTAACCTCCACCAATAAACTATACTGCTTATGACCCATTAAATCATAGACAGGCTCCCAGAAAGAACACGACGGTGGTTTCTCTGCCTGAACTGCATCCTTAAATGTATCGATATCGTTGATCTTATGTAATATTTAGCAATTATGACTTCCGATATAGATAAGACTAATGCTGGGGGAATCGAGGTATTACATGGTACTGAAATCATAATCAACACCTATCTGCATATTCTTCACAATGCAAATAGGAGATGGGATTATTTTGCAGATGTTAAATCATTATCAGTAGTACCTTTAGCATTTGAAGCAATAAAGAAAGCAATGTTGGAAGCAAAAGCTAGAGCTACAAGATTGAGATTTATTACTGAAATCACAAAAGAGAATATCTCCTACACAAAAGAGTTTATGGAAAGTGTAGAACTCAGACATCTAGATGGAGTCAAGGGAAACTTTGGAGTCAGTGATGCCGAATACATTGCTATATCCACAACCGATACCAAGAGTACTAGTCTCGCTGAATCAAAATCCATAACACGAACGACAACAATACTACGTGCAGTCTATAGCAATGTGATAGAAGACATACAACAACAGCAATATGTATTCGAAATCCTGTGGAACAAGGCGACGCCAGCTGAACAAAGAATTAGAGAAATAGAAGAAGGAATAGAACGTGTTGAAACTATTGCACTAAGGAATAGTACTGAAATTGCCAAAAGAATAAAAAAGAATATTGAATCA
>JBAVTY010000864.1:0-16365 GCA_049696495.1 Candidatus Nitrosopolaris sp. | reverse complement strand
CAGAAATCAATCAGATATTGGACAAGCAGTACAAGGATGGACTGAGAATTACAATGCTACTCATGGGAGAAGGATAACTGACATCTTACAGATAGGAGTAATGCAATCGGTTACATAACTGTTAAGGAACACAGTCCAGCTGCATTTCATAGACCGCATGATCTACATTGCTAGAACTCGGCCTTATGTGACTGATAGAACCAAATGAGATTATTAATTATTAATTGTGCTGCTTCCATACATGGTTGACATTTTAGCTTCCTAACATAGTTGACACTCCAGTCTTGGAGTGTAATAACAAGTGGATATAATAGAAAATAGGTACAAGAAACCTATTTTCTGCATTTGTCAGACTCTGAACGCAAGTAGATTCTATCCAATAGAAACAAGGCCATCGGGTTTCTTAACTTTAGCAACTTGGATTGTTTAAAAGTTTAATAGGGCGTTCCACGCTATATATTGCATCCGACTGACCGAGAAAGAAGGATGATCCATCATGCACACTTGCGTATTAGGTAAAGGCCTAATACGTCCATGGAAATGAATGGTTGCCGTACTAGGGTAGTAGGTGAATCATTAGTTCGAAAGAATTGGTGAGTAGTCCAACGCTGGGATGGTAAGGGCAAACTACGCGGCTGTCAGGAACCTGTGAAGAAAGTCACGAAGAGAAAGCCACATGTCTTCGAGAATCAGTCGGATATTTCCTATGTGTTAATTGCCTATTATCAATGTATAATGATTACAAATCTTTTTTTTATAGATGAAATCGACAAAACGTCTCCTACAAATCAGACGTTCTGGTTCAATTGAATCGAGTTGGGCAGTGACATGAAATAGAAATCATGACGCTTGATTCCTTGCAAATTTGGAATCGGTGCATATTTCAACAATTCTATGAAATTACTGTTGGTTTATTGGATAATCAACAGAAAATCGCGTCCACTATTGCTCGGCTGGCCGACCGAAACAGTATAGTTCATGTGTAAAGCAAAGTTCCAGCTGCGGTTATGGTCGAGGAATTAAGGAGGACTTCCGGTAGTCGACATACTCAATATACCATCCAAAATCTTATTAATTCGATCTATTCTAAAATAAGCCATGGATTACAAGCGCATCCATGAAAGTATTATGAATAGCGATCCAAAGATTAGATTAGTTACTATATGTGATCTAAATGGCAAAATTATGCATTCTGAACATCGTGAAGGTGTGAAAAATTTGCTAACTCCGGAAGAAAGCAAGAGATCCCTCGAATTAGCTGTGAACGCATGGAAAACACGCAGTGCACTCGCTCCAAAGATCGGGAAAGGAAAATATGTCTTGGCAGAATATGAAAAGATTAAACGTATTACTATGCCGTTGGGAGATAGCCACCTTCTTTATGTAACTACAGAAATAGATACCGATCATTCTGTCATAACTAATAGTGTCGCAAAGTTAGACTTGCGATAGGCCAGAATGAGATAAGGGTAACAACCCCACAAATACATACATTGCCATTTCCTTCCTATTTAGCTGCGTAAGCTTTGTAGTATGTGAAAGACCGGCTACCATTACTGTTTCATGGAATAACATATCAAAAGACACAAACACTTTATCTTCTTTGATTCTATTAGTCAGAAAAATAAAATGACAGAAGATAAAATGCCTGATCGTTCAGCTCAGTATCTAGCTAACGAAAGAACGTTTCTAGCATGGCTACGAACCTGCGTCGCGCTCATTGGACTTGGTTTTGTGGTATCTAGATTTGGACTATTTTTAAGTGAACTTGGAGTTAGTGTGAAGGACGGTCTTATCGCAGAAGCATCAATTCATTCTCATTCATCTTTGCTCGGAATCAGTATGGTGGTTCTTGGAGCTGTGCTAATCATATATGCATTAAAAAATTATTTGGAAACGAATAAAGCCATACAAAGAGGAACATACACACCAAAACACTCCGCCATCTACGCTTTAACTATAAGCGTAGTGATTTTCAGTATTATCGTAGCTTTTTACTTATTTTCATTATAGTTACAACCATTCTTTGTTAGAATATTTATATGGCTTTTACTATATTTGCCGAATTCAATGTGGTCTCTAGACAGAACCTACTCTGGCAGGCAATCAAATTGGACTGTAGTTATATTTGATTAAGATAGGGTATACTCTATACCAGAGCTAGTTGAATTGGGCCTAGCCTTTTATTTTGTTAATTCTAGTTACTGGTAGGTTGAAAAGATCCAAACGTACTAAATCCAAGCCCAGTAGGGTATCCCTCGTATACTGCATTGCTTTCTGATTATACGCCTAGCTTTTTCAGCAGATTCCATTTCGTTAGAATTTTTTAGGTACTGGATGAACAGTTCATGATACAATTGTTTTGCACGTTCCTCAGTGAACTCCTTATACTTTCTAGACAACCTTGAGTTCCCGCGAATTGTTGTATGCGTCTTATCTGGAATACCTTTCATCTCGTTGTATTCTTTCTTGCAATCACTGCATAGATCATCAAAAAAATCCGTATGTGCGTTACACCTTGTCATATATTTGATTAAAAATCGTGTCCCTAATCCTAATAAAATCGCCACAGTATTATTGTTGATTTACTATAGCACCTTACCAACACGACAAAATTGCTCTTTGAGATCTTATATTGTAAAGCGATAAAGATCGGCCGTTGACAGTTGTAAGGGCTGCCACAAGTCATCGCTGTCGTCCGCCATTAAACAAGTACTGTCCATTTCCCAGCTTTTTATATCTCATCTTTTCGTAATAGATGACAAACACAAACAATATGTAATTAGATACAAAGGCTTGTGAGCCGCTTCAGCTCGAAACGAGCTGCTTGATACTCCTTATTCGCGATCCTTGTAGGGCGTAAGCTTTTATCTTGTCGAATAATACCTAACAAATGTTATTGACCTTGGATATTTCGGTCAGCATTATATATATTGAGAACTCGAAGCCTTTGTACTAATCCCTTTAACTATTCCTTCTTTTTCTTGGGTAGCTATGGATAATGGCCTTAATATCCATCACCAGGATAGCTGCTTTACTATGATTGGTGTGCATGTAGCTGTTCAAATGGGTGAGATCAAAAGACGGGTTACCAGGTGAGGACTCAATAACAGCGCAAATAGGCGGACAGAAGATTTGCAGAGTAGATAATATATGACACTTGAGTTTTATCGATCGTATTAATCCATAATATATTCCCATCTATCTATTATCAGCCGTTTACTACGCAATATATTGTGCAAATTATTTTGTTTCTTACACAACATACATTTACATCATAGTAATTCAAACGTTGTTTGAACTTTCATTAGCGGTAATAAATCATTATGAGTTTGGCTCCCCAAGAATTAGAGAATAGCGCAAGCAAATATGCCGCTGAAGCAATTCGATTAGATTCACAAGGCTCGCGCGGAATGGCCATACAATCGTATCAGCGCGCAATTGAGTCTCTTGTAAAGCTAGTACAGGTATATCCAGAATACAAATTAAATAAAATCTATATCGAGAGAGCAGGTGCGTATCAAAATAGAATTGAAGCATTGCGCATGTCACACAAGCTCGATGAAAGTAGCTCGACTGAGCCTAAGGAAACCACTAACGAGACTCGGACAACTAAAGCAAAAAAGGACGCTAGGGGGGGTGGGGCTGGAAGTACTAGCGCACACGCGGCTGAACCGTTGGATGGTGCCCTAGATGATCTCGTAATGAAGGAAAAACCAACAGTTCGCTGGCATGAGGTCGTTGGACAGGAGGACGCGAAACGAGCCATAAGGGAATCTATCGTTTATCCCACAAAGAGGGCAGATTTGTTTCCTCTAGGTTGGCCCAGAGGCATATTGCTTTACGGACCTCCAGGATGTGGGAAGACGTTAATCGCAGCTGCGGCTGCAGCTGAGATTGAAGGCTACTTTATCAATGTTGACGCAGCTTCGATGATGAGCAAGTGGCTTGGTGAAGCAGAAAAAAACGTCTCAAAATTGTTTGCAATGGCACGTAAACTCAACGAGAATGAAAACGCTCCGGTACTTCTTTTTGTAGATGAAATAGACTCTCTGCTCGGAACCAGAAACGGAGAGGTTGGTGGTGAAGTTAGGGTAAAGAATCAATTCCTTACCGAAATGGACGGAATAAATAGTAAATCGAAAGAGTTACTCCTGTACGTTATAGGTGCAACTAATAAACCATGGACTTTAGAAGCAGGATTCCTTAGGCGATTCCAAAAAAGGATCTACGTAACGCTACCAGAGAATAGCTCAAGAACCAATTTATTTATTCAATACACCGCGGCATTGAAAAAAGAACAATCATTGAGATCTGAAGATCTTGCCAAGTTAGGGGAAGGGTATAGTGCAAGTGATATCAAGGATGCATGTCAGTCAGCACAGCTCAGGGTAGTTAACGAGTTATTTGAAAGCGGAAAGGCTATGGAGGCACAGTCGAATCCAAGAGCCATTAACATGAGTGACTTTAAAGAAATTTTTAAAATCAGAAAACCAAGTGTGAGTACCGACATGATTAGAGCATACATGAGATGGAGTGACCAGTTTAAGGCACTCTAGTAGTACTGTGCTCCTAGGTCGCTACGCTTCTGGGTTTGAACGGAATCTGTTCATGGCATCGGAGATCTTCTTCTGTGCCATTTCTCTACTTTTCCAGCCTAGGTCGCTACGCTTCTGGGTTTGAACTGAATCTGTTCATGGCATCGGAGATCTTCTTCTTTGCCATTTCTCTACTTTTCCAACCTAGAACTTTGACATATTTTCCCTCTTCTAACTCTTTATAGTGTTCAAAAAAATGGTTAATCTGATTACGCAAATACTCAGGGACGTTGTGAACTTCTGTAATAGTAGAAAAGCTGGGATCCACCTTGTTTAACGGAGCCGCAATGATTTTTGAATCCTGACCTTTCTCATCCTCCGTTAGGAGTACGCCGATAGGACGAGCTCTTATAACGGCCATGGGTATTACGGGATCGTTACCGAGTAAGAGTACGTCAACAGGGTCCCCGTCTTCCTCTTTCGTCTGAGGAATGAAACCGTAGTTACATGGATAGTACATTGCACTGAGCAAGATTCTGTCTACAAAGATTAACCCACTGGTCGTGTCCAATTCATACTTTATGTTGCTTCCTTTTGGGATCTCTATTACTACATTGATTTCTTCAGGAGCATATTCGCCAGCCCTAAGAGTATTTGTATCCGTCAAGTTCAATACTTACCGAGGATCAGATAGAATATATTCTTACTGCATTTCAAATAGTATTTAGTACAGTATACTAGTATGTAGTAGGTTACGGATTCGGTCTGCATGTTAAGATGAACCAATACTCGAAAAGAGATTTAGAATAATGTTGAAATTCATGCTATGACCGTATTTCTTAAGCTTCAGTACATATTAAACAAAAAACATAAACACGAGTCAAGAGGAGATTGCCACTCGTGCAGATGGAATTAGCAGGCAAATACGATCCAAAGGCTATCGAAACTGAGATTCGCTGCTACCTACAAAGTATCGGTCTAAGCTCTCTTTTGGAAAACGAATTACGTGATAATAAACAGTTGGTGGCTTTTATTGAGGGTCCTCCCACAATGAACGGAGAACCGCATGTTGGGCACCTAAGAGGACGCATAATCAAGGATTTATGGTACCGGTTTAGTACACTTCAAAAAAAGAAGGTTCTGTTCAGAGCCGGCTGGGACACACAGGGTTTACCCGTGGAGTTGCAAGCTGAAAAGGAACTAGGCTTAACCGGCAATAAGATGGAGAATGTAAGCAAAGTAGGAGTAGAGAAAATCGTAGAGGCATGTAAAAAAGTGATTCATAGATACAACAAAAGTTGGATTGCCACAGATAAGTTATTGGGCATGTCTTTCAATTATGAAAAAGCCTATTGGACTTTCCGCGATGAGTACATTGAGAGAGAGTGGAGATATCTAAAAAGGGCATGGGAAACGGGAATGTTGACTGAATGGTTTAGAGTAGTGGCATATTGTCCTGGCTGTCAGACTTCCCTTAGCAATGCCGAAGTAAATCAAGGTTATGATAATGTTGAAGATCCCTCATTGTATTATAAAGTTAAATTAATTGATCATGATGCTTATTTAGTCGTATGGACCACGATGCCGTTTACACTTGTGACCGATGAGTTGGTAGGTGTTAATCCCGACGCAAATTATGTTTACATCAATATAAATACTGAGGTATGGATAATTGCTGAAAATAGACTGCAAGCTCTGATGAGCGAGTTAAGGGTGACAGACTATCACGTGGAAAGAACTGTCTTAGGCAAGGAGCTTAATGGAATGCATTATGTCCATCCACTATTAGATTTGATCCCTAAGTTACAGGAACTGGCTGCGGCAGGATCTATACACTTTATAGTCGCAGAAGAATTTGTAGATGTTACTACTGGAAGCGGAATAGTACATCTATCTCCAGCTAATGGCGAGAAGGATTTTGAAACTGCTGCAAAACGGAATCTGCCGATTTTTGTGCCGATAGACGATAAGGTAAATTTTACCTCTGAAGCTGGATCCTTTGCGAATACCTTCGTAAGAGACGCGGATTTGGGAGTCGTGGAAGCATTGAGGACATCGCGTGCTTTACTCAAGATCGGAAAGATCAAGCACCAGTATCCCACATGTTGGCGTTCCCAACACAAACTAGTCTGGCTTGCAAGACGTGAGTACTTCTATGTTATCGATAGGCTCGGAGAGATGCCGACACAAGCTGCAAATGGAGTTGACTATTTTTTTGAAGCTCCAAAAAATAGATTTCTGGAAATTATCAAAGAAAAAGTTCCATGGTGCATCACAAGGGAGCGTATATGGGGGACGCCGCTACCTATATGGTCGTGCATCAAATGTCAACACAAAGATGCCATGTTTTCAAGAGAGGAAATCTTGAAGAAATCGATCTCTTTGCCAGATGGTCCTGGTTTCGAGCTACATCGACCGCAGATCGATAGGATCGAAATAAAATGTGAAAAGTGTGGTTCTAATATGAGAAGGGAACTCTTCGTCTTGGATACTTGGCATAACAGCGGTGCGGCTCCTTACGCCTCACTCAGCGATTACGAGTTTAAAAACCTGATTCCTGCTGTATTTATGACCGAGGGAATAGATCAAACACGAGGCTGGGCCTATACTCTTTTAATTGAGAACGTTACTATGAATCAAAAAGCAGCTGCCCCCTTCCGTTCATTTCTTTTCCAAGGACATGTTCTTGACGAAAGAGGCAACAAGATGAGCAAAAGCATCGGTAACGTTATAGACGCACACGGTCTACTTGACGAACATCCTGTTGATTTAATACGGTTTTATTTTATGTGGAAGTCCTCCCCTATTGATTCGCTGAAGTTCAGTCTACGGGAAATGCGATCAAGGCCATACCAAATTATGAGCACATTGTATTACTTACACATATACTTTAGACAGAACAGCACATTTGATGGGTTTGATCCACGAAGACATGATCTAGAGTGGGTGGTAGCTAACGAATTAATGTCACTATCTGATATCTGGATTATATCAAAACTCCAGCATCTAGTAGGGCAAGTTTCCGTGGCATTCGAAAGATGCCGATTCAACGAGGGCGCTAAGGCCATAGAAGATTTTTTAATCAATTATATGAGCCAAATGTTCATTCCCTTTACTAGAAATAATATCTGGGATGACAATCCTGAAGGCCTCAACCGGAGATTGGCAATTTATGCTGTGATAGCACACTGTCTTGAACGAATAGACATAATGCTCAATCCATTGACACCATTCATCACAGAATACCTTTACTTGTCATGTTTCCCAAATAAAAAGAGCGTAATGCTTGAATGTTGGCCAAAATATGACGATCATCTTGTTAATAAGATCGTCGAACAGGCCTTTGATAAATGCAGAGAAATTATATCACTCTCGAATGCTGCACGTATGAAAGCTACACTAAAGAGACGTTGGCCTATAAAAGAAGCCCTTATCTGTACATCGGATACGAACTTGTTACAAACAAATGGAATTGCTGAGATATTGAAAACTCAGCTGAATGTTGAAAACTACCGCATTTTTGAGATGAAAGATACAACATTTCTTCAAAAAATGTTAGATCTAATAGAGGATGAACTACCCATTGTTCCCAATGTTTTTTTGATAAAAAAGAAGGTGGGTTCTAAAGTGAGGGCCGATATCGTTAAGGTCAGCCAAGCACTTGATAAAGTCGATAAGTTGGAACTGATAAAGTCGCTGGAAGCATCTGGGAAATATACATTATCGTATGACAGCAGACAAATAGACCTTTCAACCGACGATTTAGAATGTACATATGTAGTAAGAGAAGGGTACGCTATGTCAGAACGAGACAACCTGATGGTTTTTATCGGTACAAAACGAGATAAAGATTTAATTGCAAGGGGTTTGCTTAGAGATCTCGCAAGAAATCTGCAACAACTTCGAAAAGAACGTGGTTACAATCCCACAGATATAGTTTCAAGTGCTTTTGTTGCAAATCTATTTGAAGAAGAAATATCCTCTTTATATTCAATGAAGGAGGAATTGCTCCATCTCGTGCGAGTCAAATCAATTGTTCTCTCCAAAACGTCTGTGGAGAAGGTTAGTTACAAAACAATCCAACTCGATGAGAGAGAATTGGAAATCTCAGTAGAATAGAAACTTTTCACTAAAAGGTATGCAATATTATTGCTATAAGATAATATATGCTGGATCTGACTACGATTAGATAATAGCTGATCGTTTCAGCAATACGTGCAAAGATACCATTCTGTCAATAAATATTCTCATATGTTTATAAATAAAAACTTGGCCTAATATTCATCAAGTTGACAAATAAGCAAGTAACCATCGATGAAAGACAAGTAACACTCGACGATTGGGTGATCGAGAGATTCAGAGAGAAGCTCAAGAAGGCTTCTATCATTGCAAGCAGACTGGCTAAACCTCTAATCTTGTATAGGAAAACACTCGAGGAGTCCGAATGTGCCACTGAAGAGGAAATAGCCACACTTGTCAGCGAAAGGTATGTTCTAGTACAAGTTTACACACAAGGAGGTTTTATCCCGCTGAGCTTTCAACAACAATATGTATTTTCCGTGGATGAATTTCCAAAGTGGATGATGAAAAGAAGTCGAGAGCTAGTTCTCCAGTGTCTCGAGACAATGGATGATGAATTATCAGTAGATTAGATCAATTCCGAGAATTCCTGTCTTAACTCTTGATAGAGATTGATATCCCAACACAATTCGCGGGCATTCTAACAAACTAACATAAATCAGCAGACTCATCAGGTATTTGACGATATTCCAGTTGAAGGATTCCGTTCTATGGTTAGCTTGTAGTAGCTGCTTTGTTTTGTAAACGTGAGATAATATTTTGATACCAATAGATTATCTCAGCTGATTAGGAATTCTTCAATGTAAATAGTATATTGTTCTCATATCTAAGGATGTACCAAATGTATTCTTAATAATTTAATATTATAATTAATAATCTAACCACTACATCAGAATGGTTAATAATTTTAATGCTTAGTGGCTCTCACTTGTCAGATGTTGAACTAGAACGGATAATGAAGTTAATAGTCGAGGAAAAATTGATCATCAAGCTACTGAGATGTTTTGAACGCATGAATGAGCCCGACAATGAATATCGTCATAGCGAGGCTACATTGGGAATAAACCATCGTCAGCTACGATCCTTCTTAAATTGAACATGCAAAAAACGCCTTCTTTAAAAATAGCATATGTGCAGTCTATCGCATTCTTACGGCATTGAATATTTATTAGAAGAATTCATTGATAAGGACTTCCATCATGAGGAAAAGTAAAATGACTTATGCCGACCTGGGTATAGATATAAAAATAATATCCAAAGCGCAAAAAAAAATCGGTTCTATGATTTCTGCTACTCATTTACTTCCATTTTCAGGCAAGGTTCTTTCGGGCTACGGTGCTTACGCAGGCCTGATCGATCTTGGCGACAAAGTTTTGGCGCTACATGCTGATGGCGTGGGATCGAAAATAATAGTGGCTCAGATGATGAATCGTTTCGATACAATAGGTCTTGACTGTATTGCAATGAACGTTAATGATATCATCTGCGTCGGGGCACAACCTCTAGCATTTATTGATTATATAGCGCTAAAATCCGCGAATAAAATTCTTTTACAACAGATCGTAAAGGGTCTCGTGAAGGGAGCAAAAGAATCTAACATTCCCATTGTAGGAGGAGAGACTGCAATTCTCCCGGATGTTATTTCAGGGTTTGATGATGAGAATGCCTTTGATCTTGCAGGCATGGTTCTGGGAAGCGTATCTAGGAAGTCGGAGCTTGTCTTAGGTGAAAGAATTGCTGTAGGCGATGTGATTCTAGGAGTAGAAAGTAGTGGAATACATTCAAATGGTTATACTTTGGCTCGTAAGGTCCTTCTTTCAAAATATTCTTTAGAAGATATTCCTGCATATTTGATTCGTACGATCGGAGAGGAACTCCTAACTCCCACCAGAATTTATGTCAAACCAATTATCGAAATAATAAAACAGAGAAGGAGTCTTCAGATCCATGGTTTAGCGCACATTACTGGAGGCTCATTCACAAAATTGGCTCGTTTAAATAAAGGAGTAAGGTACATACTTAACAATTTGCCTTCGGTCAAGGGCATATTCAAACAAATACAAGTTGATGGACGCGTTGACATAAAGGAGATGTATAGAACATTTAATATGGGGATTGGATTTTGTGTAATACTTCCAAGCAGCTCTGTCGACAGGGTTTTTCGCATATTTGAAAAATATAGAATGAGATGCATAGAGATCGGTATAGTTGATGATAAAGGCAAAGGGAATGTAATAGCCAGATTAGATGGCAAAAATAATGTCCTGTAGTTCATTATTATAGGTAAACATAGACATTCCCGTTTGGCTGGAATTATTGGAACTTAGGCTAATGTTAATATGTATTCTGATTCTTAGCATCACGTTATTGAGGAACTTCTCACTAAACGAAACTGAGTATGTTTCCGCATGCAAGCATATAGCCTCACAAATTCAATCGAGGAGCGATCTATCTCGAAAGGATATAGCGAAAGTTGTGAGAGAGACATCAGCTAGATATCGTCTTTCCACATTACCAAGAAACCAGGACATTTTAGGATATCTTGATACTTTAAATTCTTGCAGAAAACTTTTGATGGTCAAGCCTGTAAAGACGTCCTCTGGCGTGGTGATAATAGCTGTAATGCCGAAACCGTATGCTTGTCCACACGGAAGATGTATATACTGTCCTGGCGGAATTCCATCTAATACTCCACTAAGTTACACAGGCCACGAACCCGTAGCCATGCTTGCTCAAAAGGTCGGATATAATCCATATGAACAGATTCGATCTAAATTGTCTGATCTTTTCTCTCTAGGCCATGACGTAGGTAAGGTTGAGCTGGTCATTGTAGGAGGTACTTTTCCGTTTATGCCTGAAGACTATCAAAGAGAATATGTGAAATCGTGTTTTGACGCTTTAAATTGTGATAACGATAAAGGGGTTGAATCTGTAACTCTTTACGAAGCGAAGAAAATAAATGAAACAGCAAATATTCGCTGCGTAGGTCTAACTGTCGAGACAAAACCTGATTATTGTAAAGAGCAGCATATTGATCTAATGCTTGAGTTGGGCGTTACACGCGTAGAAGTGGGAGTTCAGTCACTGCAAGAGGATGTTTACAAGGCTACCAACCGCGGACACGATCTTGGTGACGTTATCGAATCATTTCAAATTGCACGCGATAGCGGGTTCAAGATTGTCGCTCACATGATGCCTGGATTGCCCAATTCGTCACCAGAGAAAGACATACAAGACTTTTACACTCTGTTTGAAAATCCTCTATTTAGGCCAGACATGTTGAAGATATATCCGACACTTGTCCTAAAAGATACGCCTTTATACAAACTGTATATGAGTAGAAAATATGCCGCATATTCTGATGATGATTTTGTAAACATTTTGGTCGAACTTAAAAAAAAGGTTCCTCCGTGGGTTAGAATCATGCGAGTTCAAAGGGAGATAGAACCTAAGGATATTATCGCTGGTCCAAAAATGGGAAACTTGAGACAGATTGTACTACGGAAATTACATGACCAAGGTTTGAGGTGCAACTGTATAAGATGTAGAGAAGTTGGCATAGGAGGAAAAGGTTCAGTACTAATGGATGATATTGTCTTGAATAGGACCGATTACGTAGCAGCTCACGGCGCGGAGGTATTCTTGTCTTTAGAGATCCCCTGCCATTCGAAGATTTTGGGTTTCTTGCGATTACGTAGGACATACAATCCTCATAGAAAGGAGCTAAAACAAGAGAGAAATACTTGTGCCATCGTGAGAGAGCTCCATATATACGGACCAATGTTAAATGTAGGTAGTGGAATAGAAGATCGATCCTATCAACACAGGGGATATGGGGCTCAGCTGATGCAAGAAGCAGAGAGGATCGCAAGTGAGGAGTTTGAAGTACCAAAATTATCTGTGATAAGTGCGGTAGGAACTAGAGAATACTACAAGAAGCTCGGGTACCAAATCGATGGTCCGTATATGTCAAAGGTGCTGTGAACGATATGACTATAGAAGAAGAGCAGATCATTGGAAAAGGAACATGGATAGATAAAGTAGCAGACACTTTATTACGACGCGAAAAACGATTGGGCAGGAAGCTGGAGATGATCATGGTGGAAAGCGGCCTAGGAGCATCAGGCTTCCCACATATAGGCAGTCTGGGTGACGCTGTCAGGGCCTATGGAATCGCGCTAGCTCTTGGGAACTTTGGCTATAAAGCTGAATTAATAGCATATTCAGATGACATGGATGGCCTCAGAAGAGTACCTCATGGTCTGCCAGTTTGGCTTAATGAACACCTTGCTAAACCTGTATCGAGGGTACCGGATCCGATAGGTAGCTGTCATGCATCTTATGGTGCACACATGAGCGGTCTCCTATTGGATGCTCTTGACAGACTTCATGTAAAATATCGGTTTCAAAGTGGAACAGAAGCATATCAGAAGGGATTTCTTGTCGATCAAATCGACACAATACTGAGAAACAGTGGACGGTTAGGCAAAAAAATATCGCAGTTGGTTGGCCAACAAAAATATATCGAAAACATCCCATATTTTCCTATTTGTAAGACTTGTGGGAGATTGTATGTTGCAAACGCCCAGCAATACCTCCCAGATGAGAAGAGGGTAGTTTATACTTGTTCCGGCAGCAGAATTGGCCAACAGGAGGTTAAAGGCTGTGGATTCAAAGGAGAAGCAAATATTTGCAAAGGCGAAGGAAAACTGGCGTGGAAAGTCGAATTTGCTGCAAGATGGCATGCCATGGACGTGAGATTCGAGGCATACGGAAAGGATATTATGGATTCTGTGCGAATGAATGATTGGGTGTCGAATGAAGTTCTTGGATTTGTTCATCCCTTGCACGTGAGGTATGAAATGTTTCTAGACAAAGGAGGCAAGAAAATTAGCAAATCATCAGGTAACGTTCTAACCCCTCAGATCTGGCTGACATATGGAACACCACAATCTATATTATTATTATTGTTTAAACGGATAACCGGCACTCGACATGTCGGGATCGATGATATACCATCGTTAATGGACGAATACGATTTATATGAAGACTTGTATTTCGGTAAGCTGAGAGAGTCTAATGCAACTAAATTGATGAAGATTAAAGGCGTCTACGAATATATAAACCACCTGAATCCACCAGAACAACCACAACCACACGTACCTTACAAATTGCTAGTTCAGCAGGCCTCATTATTCTCCAATGACGATGATAGGACATTAAGGGTATTTACTAGGCTACTGAAGTACGGAATCGTAAAAGAAAAAACTGAAAGCCTGCTACAACGAATTGATCTTGCATCAAAATGGGCCGACGACATGTTCACGTTAACCACAGGAGCAGTCGAAATCGAACTGGATCAAAATCAAAGAAAAGCAATGGAGGAAATTTTAGATGCGATTAGGTCGTTCATTGGCAGCGAACAAGATCCAGAAACCCCAAAGAATTTACAGTCAAAAGTTTTTGAGATAGCCCGAAATAATCGATTAGAGCCTAAGGAATTCTTCAAGTTACTCTACAGAATGCTCATTAACGCCGACCGAGGACCGAAAATTGGCAATTATGCTATAGATCTTGGCTTGGAGAGAACATGCCAAATTCTTGAGAAATATCTAGTTAATTGAGATATCCACTTTTATTATAATTAAGCAAGTTACAATATCAACTATCATATTTTGTGGTGTTCAAAGTTTAGAAAACCGATTTTGACAGGTAAACTAAAAATTTTCAAAGGTGTAACCGGTTTGAGATCGATTACTATACATAGAACCCTTCTCATTTATTCTATGAGTATGCGTTCCCTGTTTGCGTTCTGTCAACTAAGAAGGACAAATATTCTCTCAGGTAATTAAATACCATACCCATGACATTTTGATTTTCGGTAGCGGCCGTTTGGGCCAATTCATTATTATATTAAGATTTTGTATCGCGTAGACAAAACCCTCTTTTTTACAAAAGAATTTTATAGAGATTACAGTTCATTTGGTGGAATGAGACAAGTACATGTAGCTCTAGAAAATGTAGAGATCTTAGAGCTGTATGATCTAATCAAGAAATACCTACAAAACCAGAAATTAGAAATAATTCACGAAGAGAAAGAAGAAAATTTTTGGAGTATAAAAGCGTACAAGGGGGGTACAGGCAGTATGATTATTGGGAATATAAGAGAGGCAGAGGTAATGATAAGTGGCTCCCAGGGTCATTATGATTTAATTCTGAGCACTGGAGCATGGGGCAGAAATATCCTTATACCAGGCGCTATAGCAACTATTGCTACGTTAGGTGTCGGAGCCGCTGTAGGTGGTATATCAGCGCTAAGAGCACATACGTTTGAAAAAAATTTCTGGGAGTACGTTAATAATATGATAGCCAATATAGGAAAAGGGAAGGCAACAATCTCTGAGCCTGAGACAGTGACAGAACTTTAATTGTACTCTCTACAAAAATGAGGTGGACGATAACAATTTTGGAGAGTCTATAAAATCCTTTGTAAAAGTGGGGATCTTTATATTAGGTTCAGCATACCGTTTCAGCAGAGCATCTTTTTTTTCTTTAATCTCCTGCCTACTATAGCATGCCACGTTTACTTTTTGATGTTTCACCAATTCAGCTGTTTCAGGAGAATTCATTTCGGCGTCATCTTAAAGTAGCGTCTTCTATTATCCTTTTTCCACTTCTTTCTGAGTAATAGAATCTAACCCACAACATAATACTTAAAAAGACCAATGAGAAAACATGTACTTCTAATCCTATATCACCTTGTAAAGACGAAAGTACAACTATTCCGCTTTCCTGAAGAATACCAGCTACCTGCCCTAAAACCCAAATAATAATAAATATTGACATTTGGAACTGAAAGCTTCTAATGTCCTTGGATCGCGCTGCCAACCATACAAATATACTCAACGCTGCTAACAGCAAGATTACTGTAACGCTACTCATAAGAAGTAGGAAAGTACCCGGATTCCATATACCGACCATACTTTTTGAACTGACTTTCCTTTGGTTGGCTATGCCATAATAAGACCATCCAAAGAATAGCAGCACCGCAGCCGAGAGCGGTTCAAAAACTCCATCTGATAACAGATCAAACCCAAAAAAATCTAGCCAACAGTAGACAGCGTGCATGAGTATGAAAATGGAAAGTATTGCCGTTAACTTTCTCAGATTATTTCTTAACTTTAAAGTAAGATAAATAGGGACTGCCGCAGCAACAAGAATAACGACACCATTAATAAGATGAAATTGAGCTTCTAACATTTCGTCACATTACATACCCCAGGTACGTTTTCGATTAACATGATATATTCGCACCTCTTCTTTAGCATATCATATCTATATATTAATCTCAATAAAAAGACAACACGGATTATTTCGCTCGAAGCTACTGCTGGAATCTCGTGCAATTTCTCGTTTTATAATCATACCAAAAGAATGACTTCGCTTCGCCATATGGAACTCAATTGATGTGGGTTTTGTCAGCAGTTCCCTCTCAGAGCCAATCAGGAATTCGGCTGATCGAATACTGAATATATTGTCTGGATTTTAACAAAGCAAAGACGGTGCTTACAGAATAACGTCTTGTCTGTATAATTATCCCTGTTTCCATTAAGCAAATAGCTGAGGCTGGGGCATAATTCTATGTTTTCATTTTGCCAATTTCTATTGATAATTTGGTATAAAGCTATCCTAAAGGTGTCTAATGTTTTGGTGAAAAACGATCAGGTCCACCCAAAGAAGGCTAGCC
>JBAVTY010000863.1:0-1909 GCA_049696495.1 Candidatus Nitrosopolaris sp. | reverse complement strand
AAATAGATAATAATATTGGTTTAAAGTTAGCAGTAATACCTCTGACAGAAAGCAGAGACAAATATCTTTGTATATATTTGCAGTTGCCACCAGAAATGCGTACTGATGGACACCAACAAATAATCTCGAAGCTTACTAATGTTATCCAATAGTAATATACGGAGGTAAAAACATTTTATTAGGTATCTCCAGACCTTTTTAATCCATCAAAAAAGGAGATGTCAGAGATCATAAGTAGGAGATGTTGGAATTTCATATCTTATCGGGCAAAATCGAATAAATACTTGTACGCTTTTTAAGTTCCAACCTTTTGTGCTCTCTCTGGCTAGTCGGTCTTTTTCAACAGGATTTAACTTACATTTAAGATAGTAACGCACATACAATATTAACCATCAAAACATTTTAAGACTTCGAGTCACTCCCAAAACTTGAGAAGGGCCACTATTCTCTCAACTGGATTACGTTGTTGTGTTTCTTTAGATAATTCAGTATGACTAATTTTCATTGAAGCGGGCTTCTATTGCTGTCGTCTTTCGATTGAATCTAATCTACTTGTTAACGCGATAAGCTGATCTGATAAATGCGCTATTGCATCATCTTTCATTTTGTCACGATCTCTCATTGACTGGTTTAGTTGTTCTAATTCTTCGACCTTAGTTTGTATATCTGCCACTTGTCTTTCCAGCTGCGGTATATTTAGAAATGTCAAGTAAGGCTCAATTTTGCGAAATATCTGTGCTTTCTCTGCATCCTTCTTTGTCCAGTACGTAGAACCAGAATGTGCTATGAACCATTCAGAAAAGTCAGCATATCCAAGATCTGATATTGTAGTCTTCACAAATCGTCTAAAAGAATGAAGGGTTATCTCTCTACGCCTATGATTACCGTCTTCCCTATTACCTTTACCTGAACGATCTAATGTCCTTGCAAATGATGTAGCTAAATCACTATACAATGAATCAGGATTCGGACTGTTATTATCTTGGTAAACCGCAAAAACCAGGTCAGTATTTCTTTTATCTGGTGTTCGATATTCTGTTATAGTCTTTCCCTTTTGTTTGTCTTGGTGGCACACCCTTCTAGTTCGATGTTTGTAATCCAACCATGATTTTAATTGTAGGGTTACTTCTTCGGTCAAAAATACGGTTCTATCAACTTTAGTTTTCGTATATTCGCCCCTCACGAAAAGTTTGACAGGGTTCAAATTATTGACTGTTGTCACAAGCAGACCAAGCACCCTATCCTATTATCAGGCCAACGTGTCCCGAGTGAACACCTAAAATAGCTAAGGTGTTAAGAAATTTTCGATAATTTTTTTCATGGGCCTTGCCAATCTAGAACAGCAATAGGTAAATACTGCCATAGTATGATAATGAATGAACTAATGAGTTAATTTGTCGAGGATCAAGAAAGAAAGAAAGCCATCCGATGAAGTGAATTATACATTATATAAGCAGAAATTAAAGTTTGATTTCTTAAAAGGCCATTTATCGAAGGCAACTGATATTCTGAGTTCCTTAGCTCCAAGTGAGTACCGACAGCCAGTAATGACTGTGTTATTTCTAAAAAGGCTAAACGATACTTTCGAAGAAAAAGCACAAAAATTAATCAGCGAGGGTAAGAACCAAAAAGAGACCTATGAGAACAAAAATAGACAGGAGGAATATTTATTATGACATTCGACTCTATCTTGAAGAACCTCGATCCCGTTATCTCAAACACGCTCGATAGAGCTTTGAGCAACAAGGAAATTTCTGTGGATCAGGCAAACGAATTGTTTGATGCCGATGGAACTGAAATGAATATGATTCTGATAGTTGCTGACGAACTTCGCAGGAGGACAGTGGGAGAGAACGTTACATACGTCATAAACAGAAATATAAATTTTACAAATGTCTGCATCAAACGC
>JBAVTY010000862.1:0-1631 GCA_049696495.1 Candidatus Nitrosopolaris sp. | reverse complement strand
GTACAGGTGCAAGTCCAAATGATTCCATCAACCGATTTGACGCTTCATCCCCATAATAGTTTCTATAATTTGATGGCATATCGGAATCATCAGCCCACCCAAACCACTGCTTCGCATCCGCATCACTTAATATTCCGGAGTACTCTGTTGCTGTGGTATGTCTAAACACATTTGGGTTCCAGGGTTTTTTTAATAAATGAAAAATTTTGCTCCTATCATCTTGACCTATTGCTGTATCTAGTAATTTAACGAAATATGGCTTAGTTTTTTGGTATAGATTTGGCATAATGCATCCTCATTTAAAATACCACCTGTTTTTTTACTGTAGAATAGAATCGAGGATGGTATGGAGCGTTTTGGATGCTGGTCTATGAAATTTCTTAGATACTTATGATAGCGCATTGAAAGTCATTCCTCCTATCGGAGTAGGCGTTCACAGTCGCCAATCAAGCTCTCCATCACACATAGCTCTATAATAGTCGAGCTTATCTGGATTATATTTCTGTACTATCTCGACACTTTCACCCCTATTTATTCGCCTAATGGCCACTTCTCGGTGAACGTAGCCAGTCACGAATTTGCAACCACGATGCTTTGCTTCTTTATGAAACTCCAACCTAAGAAGTCGGCCCCCTCCTGTCTCTCCCCAGTAGTCTGGTTTAACGCAAATAGATTCGATATATGCAGTATTTCTTCTTCCTAAATTTTCATCATGCGTACCACGTCGAAGTGTGTAGTTCTCCAAACGTCCGCCGTTTGCGTAGCCTACGATTTCTCCATCTTTGTTAATGAGCCTTAAGGTTACCAAAATTGTATCACGATCGGTTAATGACTTTTTAAATTTTTTAACGCTGGTGGTCATTGGAGCAGGCGATTCTTTGTGTATATTTAGCACAGATTCCATCATATTTGAATTACTAGTATGGGTTCCTTCCACGACCGTTGTTAGATCTAATTGCTTATTTCTAATTGAACTCCTTATTTCGACTTCTTTTGCCCAAGCTTCTCTGAAAGCCATTACATTATCAGAGAAGTTCTTCTTGTACTCATCTGAAACACCATCCAACACACGTTCAAACATTTCTTTCTCTTCCTTTAACGATGTAAAGTACTTGACAGATTCTGTGTTTATAACTGAGGGATGCCATCCTAGTGAATGTGCGTTGCGGCGTGCAAGTTCCATAGAATGTTCAAAATTACCAAGGCTATAGCCTGCAATACGGTCTGAAATAGAAAGAAACCATCCTAGCTCTTCGTAATATTTTCGTATCGTGACATCATTCTCAGGAATCCCAGCAGATGTAAATAATTCTTGGATTCTTTTGTTTGAATGCTCAGCTATGCTTCCTTTAAAGGGATAGGCAGTACGGTATATTAACGCAATTACAATATCTATACTTATTCCAAGATTGTCTATAAAGTCTTTTATCTTAGCGTCATTTCTTATGAACCTTTCTACAGAATCCTCATGTGGTTTATCAAATCGTTTAAAGGGATCATAGTCATGGAAAAGGGCAGCTAGGAATAAAGTAGTGAGATCTTTTTGACTAAATCTGTACTCTTGTCTCTTCTCTCCATTGGCTGCCAATAAAGTAAAGTAAGCAACTTCAAGCTCATGATCGATATTGTGA
>JBAVTY010000861.1:0-3176 GCA_049696495.1 Candidatus Nitrosopolaris sp. | reverse complement strand
GCGGCATTTCTATCAGCATTCTCTTCACCGCATTTAGCACAGGTAAACAATCCTTGTATCTTTCGTACACCTTTCTGATAGCATTTTCTGCAATATTGTGAAGTCCTTGCTTCTGACACTTGAATTATCTTAATACCTGCTAGTGCTGCTTTGTATGTTATGTATTGTGTTAGCCTGTAGTATTGAAAGCCTGCCAGCTTTCTGTTGAACATGCATGTGGTAGTAAATCTGTCAATCGAAAAACTTCTTTCTTAGTACCTTCTAGACTTATCCTGAGGTCGCCTTCTAGGCTAAACTCGGATAATACTCGTCTGCATGCACCGCAAGGAAATGTTGGTGGTTCTGAAGATGCTATAGCCAAATCGGTAAATAACCTGTGACCGGCTGAAATCGCCTTAAATATAGCCACTCGTTCGGCACACATAGTTAGACTGTATGACGCGTTCTCGACATTGGTGCCCGTAAAAATCTTGCCATCTTTTGTGCGGATCGCAGCTCCCACCTTGAAACGTGAGTACGGACTGTATGAGTTTTCTAGAACCAATTTTGCTTCACGTAGAAGTTCGTTTTAGTACATATACGCGTGGTATTAGTTTCATTATAAACGAACTATTACGGCATGCTACAATCAACGATTATATTTTTTAAATGTAAAACTATAGTCTGCATGTGTATATGTTTAGTCATCATACCGGCCTAGATTCCAATCTTGATCAGATCGCAAATAGGAATGCCCTTTTACTCTACAACAAGATTAGCGAACAATACTATGATTGTGAGATTCTGGAAAGAGTCAAATCGCTGGTACCATGACACATATTGCAGCTAAATGAACAAGAAGATGACATGACCAAATCGTTATTGGGCTGGTTCAAAAATGATTTTATGAGTTGGACTCCAAAGGATCCCATATGTAAACAATGTATGAACGAGGGTCGGGGCAACATACCGCTGCAGGTTCAAATTATGATTGGTACTTCATGGAAATCTCGTTCAATGGAAATCCACAGATGTAACAAGTGCGACTACGAATACACTTTTCCTAGATATGGCGATATCTTAAAGATAGCAGAGACCAGGACTGGTAGATGTACTGAATGGTCCATGCTTTTTGGTGCCATCATGAACGCATTATGCATCGAGACAAGGATCGTACATGACTTTCTTGATCACTGCTGGAACGAGGCTATAATACACGGAGAATGGGTTCATATAGATTCTGCCATAGCATACCCAATTTCATTTAATCACCCTCACTACTACGAAGAGAATTGGGGTAAAGAGTACCAGTATGTTTTGGCATTTTCTAGAGACGGAGGAGTAGAAGATGTCACGCAAAGATATACGAAGGATTTGAATGCTGTTACAAAGAGAAGAACAAAGAACAAAGAGCGATGCATATTTTTCCATGATTAGCACTTATTGTGCGAATACATTTACAATACATTCGCATGTGTCAATGCATTTACAATACATCAATTTTCAAAATTAGATTTGAAATTTGGAGAATTTAAAGTAGGGCAGATATTCAAATCGCGTATTGTCATTGACAAGGATGATTTTCAAAAATATATATCATTTGCAAAGACAAGAAATATCTTGCATGAAAAACCCGAATTGGCTGCTAAGGAAGGAATTAAAGGAACTCTTTTGCCAGGCCGGGCTATAATAGCGTGTGTCGAAGGAGAGATGACACGTCTTGATATATTCTCTGATAGTATAATGCTGCTGTATGGAATGGATGGAGATCCTAATTGGGATAATAGGCATTGTAGGTTTTTGGGTGAAGTGTACGCAGGTGACGAACTCGAGGTAGAGTATTCTGTCTCGGATAAAAAAGAAGGAAATTCAGGAAGCTACGGTATTTTATCAATTGACGTCCAAATTAGACGGATAAGCGATAATAAGTCTCTATAGGATGAAAAGGTGAATCATCTTGGCAACTCAAGTCATGGAATCGTAACAGAAGCAGTATTCAGGATATTCAGAGCAAGGCATAGGATGATTTTCTATCAGCATATAGAGAATGAACGCTTAAGGTGGGTATTTGTTTAGATGGATGATGTTAGCAAGATAGGAGCGCGCAAGGATCCAGACGAGTTATTACGTGGACTAAATACAGTTTGCTTCCAACTTAGTATTCTATTATAACACTCACTACTTATATTATGTTTTACCATTCTCCACTACTTATATCGATGTTAACGAAGGCTGGTTAATTCCTCATCAGCTGCATCATTTACGACCTTAGCACGCCCTAGTTACTTAAGACCTGTGTTACATGTATGTATTGCCATTCTCAAAATATAAAGAAAAATGGATATTACCGTTCCTACCAGAAATTCTATTGCAAGTGCTGCAAGAAAAATTTTAATGATAAAACAGAGAACTTTGATGAGGCCTCGACTTTGAAATTGTAAAGAAATTTACCTAATCAGTATTCTGTGTTTTATTGAATCAGCGTCACCCTTGCCAAAAAAAATCTCCAAAGCAAATCATCTTCCAAATTGCTTGTCAAGGTAATGACCAGTAAGGTTGGGTAAAAGACGAGAATATCAAAGTGCTTCCAGACGAGAATATCAAAGTAGGGATAGCTATGAACGAGAAGATAGCCGGAATTACCTTCGCAGATTTGAAAGGCAAGATAGATTTTGACTCTGGTTTTACGAGTAGCAGTGTTGATTTTCATAGATGGTGTCATGACCTTTTTACCTTCTACTGGAGCAGGTCAAAGAAACCATTTCCGACGTGTTAAACGGTTCAAACATACTGCCAAGCCTGACAAGGCAAGAGTAGCAGCCGCTTTATTAAGTAGCATTGACAATGCAAGATAGAAACCAACGATTATTGGGATTGGTTGGAGCTCCTTTATCCAAAGCAGTACACAAAAAATGCTAGATGTAGTAAATAGTACGGCCCAGGATCTAAACCAACATAACCTAATGGTAAAAGCCATATCCATTGCTTGGTGTCACCGGGTTTGTGCCTGGTTTCGCTCTGGGTCTAATCAGAGGTTAAGATATGCTAATCGAAGTCGAAAATCCATGTCTATGTGGATGTGGAGAAATGGTTCCAATTTATGATAATAGAAACAGAAGAAGATATTTCAGACGCTGTCATTCCATAAGAAAAATGCCAAAAGAAACAGCACATTGGCATTGGAAAAAGGGATGTAT
>JBAVTY010000860.1:0-13468 GCA_049696495.1 Candidatus Nitrosopolaris sp. | reverse complement strand
CCGACGAATAACAAACAGAGCCTTCTGGTTAGCTAATGTTGAACTTTGCAGTGCTGTAGTTCGATCTCCAGTATGGGTCGTTTACGTTGAAATAGAATTTCGACTTCACGATCAATATTGTCGGTTGTTGTCTGCGCGACAATCAGAACAATAGTTTTTAGTTGTCGAAATTTCAATTGCCAAATGACAGATTTGGTATTATGACAAAATGTGATTGTCGTCGAAGGCGAGTCTAATTTTGTCACCCTTACTTCCGTTACCACCCTCGTTTGCACCACGTCAAAGCTCTGCCTTACGTTACAACAATGTGACAAGCAGCAACATTCTGGCTTAGACCTTTCTTGAGGTCTGAGCTTGAATAAAGCAACCTATTGTTTTCTTGATATATCGGCACTTATCTGTTCGATTTTGTAACGAAGGGCTTCTTTTACCCTACCGTTGTCAACTATATTAAGTGCACCTTTACAATTCGTACATTTAAAGAACAATTCTACCGCCGAATCAAACTTCACGCGCTGACAATCTTTATTTCCGCAATGGTAGAACTCCGAAGACTCTTCGTACTCCAAACGGATCTGCAATCGGTCAAGGATCTTCTTCTTTTGGTTATCAATGAAACTATCGACCTGATCTCTTTTTGCTCTCCATCTATATACAAACCAGCCTTTTTTTTCATCCTTTACTCTTATTCCGGTGATTAGAGCCTTACCAAACATATCGTAGAGGACTTTCCGTATGATATTAATCCTAAGACCAGTAGCACTTGCAATTTCTTCATCTGTAGCATCATCTGTATTTACAAGCCCGCGAGCAACCTTTAGATACTCTTCTCCCCCAATCAGACCTGCAATTTTAACAAAAGAATCTTCATATTCTGCAGAGCGCATCTACATGCATATATACGATTTTTGGATATATACTTAGCGATACAAGGTATTACTCAGCTGAGTTTAATTCATTAAATGTTCAGGAGACATTATACTAATCAGGCTTTAGAATACGTGTAGTTGATGCGTAATACAGCCAACTCGACAACGAGGCTAACAACTGGGCTTTTTTCTATGCTTTTGTAGAGTAAGTGGCACAGACTGAGACTCCATGCAATGAAAAAAAGATGATGATTTTTCTAATAAAAACAAAGAAAGTTGAGCAGAGCCATACAACAAATACGAAATACTAATACGATTGTTTCGTCCTAGAGATTACATACATAAATGATGATTGAAGACAACAAGTTATCCGAGAAGAAATTGCGCGGCTCTGGCGGTTATGTTTTTGCGAAAGTAAGTCAGGAAGAACAAAAAAAAGGCAACCTTGGAGGTCCTGATCTGTTTCTTGCCGGAGTGGGGAGACTTAATGAGGATAGATTTTCAAAATACTATTGTAACAAGTGCGAAAAAGAATTTCAAGGGTCTCCAACTATTAATTATGAAAAACCAAATGAAGATCTCGGTGAAGGAGTCACTTTGGTTGAGAAAGGAGAGTACAGATGCACGGGATGCAGCAATACGATAGCTCAATATCGCAAATTCAATTCTCCTGAAGAGCAAACATCTGTTATCACAAAAAATCCAGCTTCTGATGTTAATGAAGAAAAAAAGAGGACTCGTTCTTACGCTAGGGAATCAATTGCAGAGAGTGATACTACTCAAGCATCAGTAGCAACAGAAACAAGAACACAGGCAGATGCAACGAACACGACTGCCGCAACAACCGCATACGATGGATTCATCTCTATTCAATCTTTGATTGGCATGACTGCGTATGATAGTGAAGCTATGTTGGTAGGTAGGGTTCTAGAGATAGGACTACGCAAATCATCAAGAGGAGACATGGAAATTAGTATAAAAATCTCTAAGCAGAAGAATAGTCACAAGAATTCTGACACTCTGGTCACAGAAGAAGTTTTATGGAAGAATATCTCGAAAATCGGAGACATAGTACTACTCGGTGAAAGAATGCAATCTAAACCGCCCCATAGTCCTTCCCAATGTGTGTCATGTAGCTATCAAAACGAACAGGGCGCGGTTTTTTGTGAAGAATGCGGAAAGAAGTTGGGTTGAGTTAACTTTTTAGGCTTATTCTAACATCTACTGCCCGTACTCCTTTGCCTTCTTCTAATACCAGAAGAGGGTTCATATCAAATTCTTCGATCTCAGGAAATTCGGTTACCAATTGAGAAATGCGCTGTAAGCTATCGACTAGCGTTCCGAGATCCGAGGGCTTTTCTCCCCTCACACCCTTCAACAGTTTAAGCGCTTTTATCGAATGAACCATTCTACTGGCCTCGTGTTCTTCTATAGGAGCCAATCTAAAAACAACATCTCTGAGAACTTCTACGTATATTCCACCAAGACCGAACAGGACAAGTGGACCAAATATTGGATCCTGCTTGGCGCCAAGTATTGTTTCTTTGCCAGACCTTACCATCTCCTGAACTAAAACGCCCTTAATGTTAGCCTCTGGTTTGGATGTCTTCGCATTTTGCAATATCGCATTGAACGCCATCCGAACTTGTTCATCATTTGCAAGCCCAACTTTGACCCCTCCTGCATCAGATTTGTGAATAATGTCCGGGGATGCGATCTTCATTACGACCGGATAGCCGATACTGTTAGAAGCATTTACAGATTGCTCTGCACTATTTGCCAGAATGGTATTTGGAGTAGTGAAACCATATGCCCCAAGGACTTCATAACCTTCCTCTTCAACTAGGTTCTTTCTACCAGACTTCCGCACATTATCAAAAAGTTCCCGTACTCTTTTCTTATCTGCATCGAATACCTTTATCCTCCCGCCTGGTAGTCTTACTAAATCTCTAAAGCGATACATCGCTTCGAGAGTTTGGATAGCAGATTCAGCGTACGTAAAGTGCGGAATCCCTCCCTCGGATAGAATCTCCTTATTTTTGGTACCCTCTGCAAGTCCCATTAATGCAGCAAGCATTGTCTTCCCACTACCTTTTGATGTCTTGACGATTGTTCTGGCCAAATCATCGTAATTCAGAGTAGCTGAGGGCGTACACATCGCGACTATCGATCCGACACTTGGGTTTGATATAACTTCAACAAGAACCTTCTCAAATCGCCTAAAGTCGGCATCTCCCACGATGTCAACAGGATTTCTTGCCGACCCATGTGCTGGTATTACTTTAGAAATTGCTTCTTTTGATGAATCTATATCTGCCATTTTCAAGCCGTACTTTGAGCAAGAATCAACAGAGATAATGGCAGGTCCACCAGCATTAGACACTATTACAACTCCTCCTTGCTCGGGAGGTATGGGTTGTATTGAAAACGCGGTAGAAAGTTCAAAGAGTTCTTGCATGGTATCTACTCTAATTACACGGGATTGAACAAAAAGGGCATCATAAATTTCATCAGAGCCCATAAGCGCTCCAGTGTGTGAGATCGCGGCTTTTGCTCCTTCAGGAGTTCGACCGGATTTCAGCACTATAATCGGCTTCTTGTTTTCCATAGTTATTCTCTTTGCAATTTCCATAAATCGCCTTCCGTCGTGAATGTCTTCAAGATAAATCACGATAACTCTGGTTTCAACATCATCTGCTAATAATTCAAGAACATCATTTTCATCCATATCCACCTTGTTCCCGATACTTATCACCTTGGAAAAGCCTATTCCTTGTGCTATCGCGTCTTCTACTGTCGCTGCACATATTGCGCCACTCTGAGATAAAAGTGCTATTCCACCATATTTCGGTGTAATTTTTAAAAATGTTAGATTCATAATATTACTCTCACTTAAACTCATAATTCCGAGACAGTTTGGACCTATGATTCGAGTTCCATAGCTTTTTGCAAGTGATGCAATTTCTTTTTCTAACCTTGCACCTTCTTCATCAACTTCCTTAAATCCAGCAGTCACAATAATTGCACCCTTAATCTTTTTTTTGCCTATATCTTCCATTACCGCAGATACAATTTTGTTAGGAGTTGCGACTACTGCGAGATCGATATCTTCTGGTACGTCTAGAACAGACTTGTAAGCTTTGATACCTAATACCGTAGAACTAGATGGATTTATTGGATAGATTTTTCCTTTGTATCCGTTCACTATATTGGAAAATATAGCATTCCCTACTCCTCCCTTTTCAGAGGCACCAATAACCGCGATGGATTGCGGGGAAAGAAAGACCCGTTTCTCATCCCTTGACAATGACGACGAAGACATATATAAATAAAAAAAAGAGAAGATGGTTATAAATACATGTTGCATTACTGAGCCCAATTGTTTATTATATAGGCAAAGAGGATATCATTCTGTAAAGTTTTAAAGTATTGTTGAACGAGAGTGTTAGTGCCGCAGTAGACTCTGAAATGCGAGGACTCATTTCTGACCTTCAAACCTTAATCAGACAACCAAGTGTCTCAGCAAAAAAGCAGGGATTGAACGAATGTGCCAGATTAGTATCACTGATTATGGTCAAAGCAGGGATAAAGTCCGAAGTGTTGAATCTGGATTATTATGACGGAAATCAGAAAAAGGAGGCCGCTCCAATAGTCTACGGCGAGGTTAGATCGAAGGCGAATCCGAATGCGAAGACTATCTTGTTTTATCACCATTATGATGTTCAGCCTGAAGAGCCTGTAGAATTCTGGGAAGCAGATCCATTTAGTGGCAAGGTGGAGGGTAATTATATCTACGGGCGGGGTTCATCAGATGATAAAGGGGAACTAATAACCCGTATTAAGGCTGTAGAGTATTTTCTGAAGAAAACGGGTGACGTACCCTGCAACATAAAATTCATCGTAGAAGGAGAAGAGGAAATCGGGAGTGTGAATATAGAGAAATATCTTTCCAAATATCGGCAGAAACTTGCTGCCGACGGAGTAATTTGGGAATTCGGATATGTTGACGAAAAAAATAGACCAATTATCAGCCTGGGGATGAAGGGATTACTTTATGTGGAACTAATCGCTAGGGGTCCTTCGCGAGATGTTCATTCCAGTTTGGCAGTTTTGATTGAAAATCCTGCCTGGCGACTGGTCCAAGCACTAAATTCCATAAGAAACACGAATGGAGAAATATTGATCAAGGATTGGTACAATGAGGTAAGGGAATTTACCCCTGAAGAACTGGATCTTGTTTCTAGAGAACCCTTTGATGAACAGGAATTCAAAAGACAATACGACGTCCGCAAATTCGTAAACGATGTGGGAGGAATCCAGGCAAGAAAGGCTTTAGTAAGCATGCCTACATGTAATATTGCTGGGCTCGTAGGAGGCTACGCCGGTCAAGGTGCAAAAACTGTCCTTCCTTCTACTGCTATGGCTAAAATTGATTTTAGGTTAGTCCCGAATATGGATCCCAAAAGGCAACTTGAGCGATTAACTAATCATTTAAAAAAATACGGATTTGGTACGGATATTGAGATTAAATTTATTCATGGAGAGGCGGCAGCTAGAACGCCTATCGATCAACCTTTTGTAAAACAGGTTGCAGATTCCGCAGCGGAAACCTTCGGAATAGAACCCATCATTAGCGTCTCATCTTCTGGAACCGGACCTATGCACTCGTTTGTTAAAGTGCTAGGAACTCCATGTATCTCTATTGGAAGCACTTCCATTTACGCACGAATCCATTCACCTAATGAATTTGCAAGAATTGATCTCCTTAACAAGGCAACCAGATGTATTGCCGCCGTCATAGAAAATTTTGGTAAGCAGAGCGAGAGAGTTTAACAACAATGGAACGTATCAAATACGATAGTTATTTGACATATCTATTAAGTGGAGAGTACAAAAATCATGGTCCTCAATCCATAGGAATTCTCGTTATAGACGGTGGTAGAAGCTAAATATTGACGAACAGGCAAATAAGTTGAAACAGATACAGCAAGAATGTTGTTGATCATCTGAGACCATGCTTGATGAAACACTCTGAACAGGGATGCACAAGAGTTTAAGGGCATTTGTTACCCGTGCGCCGTAACAGTGGTAAACGACTTGAAAGCTTATTTATGACACTAATTGCTATCATAACAGTTGCCCTATAAAGTAGTTGACGATAAAATTGAACCTTTGTCATTTACAACCGAAGAAATTATGCAAAAAATAAAGAATGATGGGATCAAGTTTCTTGATTTGCAGTTTACAGGCCTTACCGGGAGATTCCATCATACTACTATGGCATCCAGTATGTTTCACAAAGAAGACTTTGAGGATGGTCTCCCGAAACTCGATGGCTCTTCAATCCCAGGTTTTACAGAGATCCACGAATCTGATCTAATTCTCAGGCCCGATCCATCGACATATGCCACGATCCCTTGGATTGAAAAGGATTCCACAGCAAGGTTAATTTGTGATATCCTAAGCGGGGGTTCTGAGAGAAATCCTTTTCCACGCGACCCACGAGGAATAGCAATCAAGGCGTGCAAATTCGTTAAAGAGAATGGCTACGAGTTTTCCTTTTGGGGGCCTGAAATTGAATTTTTTGTCTTTGATAAACTCGAAGTAAACACTATGACACCCTATCACGGCCAGAGCTACAACATAACTTCAAGAGAAGCACCATGGTCCACTGAGGGCGTAGGATATGTCCTGAGACTAAAAGAGGGATATCTTCCAAGTGCACCAGGTGATAGTCTGATGGATTATCGAAATGAATGTGTACATGTTCTCAACAACGATTTTGGGATCATTTGCGATACTCATCATCACGAAGTAGCAACTGCTGGCCAATGTGAAATTGATATCCGATATGATACTCTTGTCAATGCAGCAGATTCGGTTCAAAGCTACAAGTATATCGTTAAAAACCTCGCAAAAAAATATAATATGATTGCAACGATGATGCCCAAACCGATTGCACTTGATAACGGTTCAGGCATGCATGTCAATGTCAGTCTCTGGGACAAACACAAGAATCTTTTTTTTGATGACAGAGACGAATATGCGGAAATGTCAGAAACTGCTCGTTATTTCGGTGGAGGCATCATAGACCATGCATATGCATTGGCTGCTATCGTAGCACCGACTACCAACTCATACAGAAGATTGGTGCCCGGATACGAAGCGCCTGTATATATTGCATGGAGCAGGGGCAACAGATCCGCAATAATCAGGATCCCAGCTCATTACAAAGGAAGAAGGTTTGCCAAGATGAAGAGAATCGAATTTCGCGCGCCGGATCCCTCATGCAATCCTTACTTTGCATTCTCTGCCATAGTTGCTGCCGGACTGGATGGTATTTTGAAGAAAAAACCATTGGGTAATGCTGTCGATGAAGATATTTTTAAGATGACCCCACAAAGACGCAGGGAACTTGGGGTCAAGCAGCTACCTGCAAGTTTAAGAGAAGCATATGAGGAGCTAGACAGCGATAGAGCATTCCTGAAACCGATCTTTGGCGATGACGCAATCGATAACCTAATTGAACACGAAGTGAAAGAACACAATGAAGTAGCAGTAAGACCGCATCCTCACGAATTTTCTATGTACGCTGATGTATAATGGTTCAACACACATAAACACTTTGCTCATAAAATAAAATGAAATAAAATGAAATGGATGGCATGACGACCGTAAACAGCTCTTCCAAATCTCATATCCGCATATCGGCTTCTCTATATGATCATGAGCATGAGTATTTGTCGATGTGCTTCATTCATTCGGATTAAAATAAGACACTTTCTTTAGCACATGGGTCATGGTCAGTCTGCCAATACATCCGGTCAATATGATTCGGTTTACATCGTACGAAGCATTATACCATTTGAGAATTGATCTTCTCCAACCAGTCTTTGTTTATTTGTTGTACAAATGGTTTATAGTACTGATTAATTCGTTTATCAACCATACGTCACTAATTTCTGTTAATTGCTATCTTGCAAATTTGTTAGATTAAGTTTTAATTCTTTTATCGAGGCGCAACTCGTTCGGCAGATTCTGTTTTGATAGCAATGTCCTTTTTTAGTGAAACTATCTGTTCCTCTTTTCTTGATTTCAATACGGGCATCAATTCAGTCTCTAGAATATGTGGCAGGGTTCGGATTTTATTTTCGACAATATCTCTCATCTGTTCTAAATTCTTAGCACGGACCTTTAACATCAAGTCAAAGGTACCATGCATTTCATGAACTTCTAATACCTCATCCACAAAGCAAAGATCAGCAATTACGCTCTCTACTGAGCCAGGCTCAGTGTTGATACCCATAAATGCCAAATGATCATATCCAAGACGTCCATTATCAACAGACAGCGTAAATTTATTAATTATCCCTGCATCAACCATTCGGCGAACCCTTATGTGTACCGTTGCGTCAGATATGCCTATTTGTCTTGCGATTTCTACGAACGGTGTTGACGAATCATCACCTAACTTGTCTAAAATCTTGAGATTTACGTCGTCCAATAAATCGTAATCGAATCGCACTACATTTGAGGTACGGCATTACCTGTTATATACTTTGGCCATCAAATTACTAATGAGCATGATGGGAGTATCCTATTTTTCTGCATTCATCGGCAGAAATTACAGTGCCAGGATCGTGTCAATCGATACAAAAATGAGGAAATTCTCTTGGATAGAATAAAGGAACGATACGAAACTAAAAGGTAAAATGGATATTAAGCCAATGAACAAAAACAGCAGCAAAGAGATTCTATCTACGAATAGCTAAAAGATATTGATTTTCGCCAGCTCAACCTACAAAAGATAACTAGGAGTATGGATTCGTATATATGGTGCGGTCACCGGGATTTGAATTCCCGCTCTATCTTTAACAAGATAAAGTCCCGGGTTACGGGCTAACCTCGTATTCATGGACATGAAATACCTGGAAGGCCAGTGTCCTAACCAAACTAGACGATGGCCGCACGCATACATCCAAATAGCAGGACACGTTGTAGATATTAAATCTTAACGATTTAATTCACCTAGCATACTACTTTTCATGGAATATGTAGTTGAGCAGCAAATCGATTCCTTTATCTTTTGCTTTCCTTTTATAATATTCTAATTTTTTTTTGGGAGCTTCGAGCGCCCTATCTTGATCGACTTCATGGACAGGCCTGTGATCTAATGCTCCGTCGAATTGGACTTTATATCCCTTAAACCTGGATACTACAATAGAGTCGTAAATATCTCTCTGCCAAACAGAACCGACGAAATAAATATGTGGAGGATTGACCTGCGGTTTAACCATGCCTAGAACTCGGTTGAGAGTCTGGGAGATATTCTTTGGGCTGGATTCTGTCAAAATTACTTTCTCGTCAACTCCTCCTTTTAGTAATGCCCCCTTAACCGTTCCAACAGATACTCGGTTCGCGACGATGACTATTGTGGTTTTATGCTTATCTGGCTTTGAACTTGTGATGATTCTCAGGGTACCCAGACATACTTTTATCCGTTCGAGAATGTGATCAGGTAGGCTTCGTGAATCAACGGATCCTGCTCGATAAATAGCATATAATATGATCAGATTGCCCTCTGTATATCGCGGTTCCGACATAATGTCTAATGCGGGTAATGAGAGGCGTCACATCTATATTTACCTGATCTGCCACCATCTCGAATTAAGGTAATCCCCAGTCATCTTGCCTGACATCAAACGACGATTTTCTTTTGAAAGAAGATAGTTTAACACATTTGGCAGGAAACCTTCACTTTTACCAAAGTACAGGAGCAAATAATAGAACTTTGCTCTCGAAAAAAAGGGGAACTCACTCGAACTTTTGATCTTACCAAGAAGCAACTTTTTTTGGAGTGGAAACCTGTCTTTCCAACTCGTCTAATCGTTGTACTGTCTCTGGATTCCCACGTAACTCAGAGAAAGATTTATCGAATCTAATTCGTTGCATGACCGCCAAAACCTCTTCGGTCGTTACACCATGCTTTATGTCATATTCTATCTGTCTAGCGCAGCTTGAAATAGTACTATACTTTTTGAAATTGCGCTTTTCAAAAGATGATGCATCTGGAGATATGCCTTTGATATAACGGATGATGACTTTTTCGACATGTTCTAAATGCCAATCTTTCATGGCAAAATTGTTGGGTTTCATCAGGCGCGTCTCTCAACCCTTTCTTATCAAAAAAGGATATTTAAATGGATGTATAATAGACATCTTGTGTAATTAGATGTACCACATATGTTGTATTTACACAGATAGGTAACAATTTTGGTTACCTACATGGGCTACACTTTTCTGCTTGGTATTATTTCTGTTATGCGATCTATTGAATGTTTGTAGAAACATTTCTGATGGTGTTAGTCCATTTATTCCACCATGTTCCCTGGTCTCGTTGTATGCTTTGACTGCAAAAAATATAGAAACGATCTTTAAAATGAAAGGTTACAAAAGAAGCGAAGTGGTACCAAGAAATTATAGGACAGAGGAAGATACGAACAAGAAAGGCCAGAACAATACTCGTCACCAGGTTTTGCCTTGCTTAATATAATACTCGATTGCTCTGCGGATATATGTGCTTCTTGGAACATCGCCACGTAGTCTGTCTGTTTGTTTTATTAATGAATTGGGTAGTGTTATCCCTACTTTCGCGGTATTATCACTATGTGTAGTACTCACCATACTGATAACGCATATAGTATTACATAGCTATAAATCTAACGCTCCACCAGAAAATTTTCTCAGTTATGGTAACTAATATGATATAGCGGCAGAGCAAATCTGCTATGGCGCTGCGAGTATCTGTTATGCAGTCATACAACTATTACCACTACCCGAGCTCTTCTACATTCGAAGGTTAAGCATTGATGCAGCTGCTTCACACGTTAATTCCTAAGTCCGGAGTCGGGGGATCGTGGGTTGATGAGACATTGTGGTGGAATGTACTCGGTTCTGATATTAAAACCTCCGACACATTTCTGCGAAATAAATGTCGTGCTCAATACGCGCTCTCGAGATTCCAACGATGCCGACGAAGAGTGATGCTGGAAGGGCAAAGTCTAGCACGAGTTCATTGATACCCTTGACTTGGTTCGCATCGAATCTCTTGGCTCTTCCTGCGGAATAACTTAGCAGCAAGACGAAAATCGCAGGAATGATCACAAGGAGAGTTGTGGCAAATAGATGAGCCGTGACTCAGTCTCAGGTGTCTATATAGCTAGAATTTATAAGTTTATAGTTACAGCTAGCGGACTAGGCAGGTGGTCGTGCATAATCCCCTGTGTATTTAGTGCAAGCATTTTAGGTATCATACAAACCAGAACCTATTATGCTATCAACTTGGCCTGTCCAAATTCTACAGCGTACGCTCGTGTGGTCTTTTCTAACTTTTGCTGACCGTTTTAAAACACTGGCGTGTCTAGATGGATAAGCCTGACTTACTGAGCTACTCCCATCAACAAACAATAACCTGATGTGAGTGCATACATTTCATCAAATGATATTATGGCCCAACATATATACAATTTATGTGTGTAAGGAGTCATATGCTACACGAAAAATATAATCAAAAAACAAAATTTTTAGTTTTAATGTATCTTAGCGTTTCGATCGTTGCTGGCTTCTCATCGGCCATTTGTATTGGGGCACAGAACAAGACGGTAATAATACCAACAGCGAAAGGAGATTCCACTAATTGAACATCGTTTTAGTCCATGGTATGTGGTTTGATGCATCTTCCTGGAGCAGAGTAATTGCTATTCTACAAGATGCTGGACATAAGGTTATCGCCGTAGAACTTCCTCTCTATTCTGTAGAAGATGATGTCGTTACAGTGAAGCGTGCAATCGACTTTATCGGTGGACCGGTAACTCTTGTAGCACACGCATATGGTGGATTTGTAATCACGAACGCCGCTTATAACAATCCCAGCGTCAAAGGCCTTGTTTACGTTGCTGCCCCTGCACCTATGGAGGGCCAATCTATGAGCACCACCGTGCCGAAAGAATTGGAGGGAAAGCCTCTTTTGATCTTCGATAACGGAGGATTCGCGTACATAAACCCAACTCTATTCCGCGATTTTTTAGTTCACGATGTTGATCAGGCTGAAGCTAATATCCTAGCTGTCGTGCAGAAGCCAGCTAATCTATCAGGCATAGCAAACAAAAAATCTGGCCCTCCGCCTTGGAAGCAACTTCCGACATGGTACCAGGTGTCTGAGAATGACCGCGCTATCCCTCCTGATGTCGAACGTATCTTCGCAAAACAAATGGATGCTACCACCATCTCACTCCACTCTAGCCATGCTTCGCTCATATCCCACCCAAATGAAATTGCCCAATTAATCCTAAATGCCACAAAAGCAATCACCAGGTAGAAAACCTATGTTAAAAACGTATAAGTGAGGTTTATCCTCTCACTATCTCGATTTTTTTGTCCATGAAGAACAGCCAAGATAACTAATTCGCATTAATTCCGTTATCTGTTCTCAATGTTTCCGTTTTCTGTTTCAATTTGGTTCACTTTCTGTTTAATTTACTAGGACTGAAGGTTTCAGGATCAGAAATCCGGCGCTCCATAAAACTTGTCATACGTCGACTAAATCAGAATTCCACTGCCGGAAGCATTATCGGGAGTGTCAGATTTGTAATACGCTCTCTTTTCCTCTAAGAAACATGTGGGAGTATTTGTGCTATTTGGCACTTGAGTCAGACATTGGCTTAATTTCGAATACGGTGTCAACAACCAAAGGTGCACTAACGGGCAAGCTTTGTACTCCATATACCAACCGAACGTGGCCGGCTTTTGGCCCAAAGATCTGAACGAACAAGTTTGAGGCTCCATCCGCTACTGGCGCGTGTTCGGTAAATTGCTCCGTCGTTGCCACTAGGACCGTCAACTTGACCAGCTTTTTTAGCCGATCCAGGTCGCCGAGATGTTCCTTCGCGACGGCGAGGGCGTTAAGCGAAGCGATGAGAGCCGCTTCCTTGCCTTGTTCAACTGAAAGGTTGTCGCCCAGCCTGCCGGAAATGACGAGTTTACCGTTGGCAACAGGAAGAATGCCACTTAGGAAAAGCAAATTCCCTGTATCCGAGGACTCGATGTAAGCACCCAGCGGTGTTGGAGGTGTTGGCAAAACCAGCCCTAGCTCACGAAGACGCGAGGTGATCCGCCGACTACCACTTGGCGCCTGCATGGGCTCCTCCATCAATGCGAATGTTCTCGCCATTCACCATGGGTGCTGATTCCAAATAAAACAATGCATCCACGATTTCCGAGACTTTAACCAATCGCGGAATGGGTTGGCGTTTTTTGAGAATTTCGTAGTCGTCCTTGGTGTGCATCGGAGTGTCAACAACACCAGGCGAGATTGTGTTGGCCCGGATACCATCAGCCACGAATTCCATCGCCAATGCGCGGTGAAACGCCGGAATGGTGGACTTGGTAACCACTTGCAACGTAATCGTCGCGCCGGCCAACGGCTGATCCACCAAAACCGTCGAAATACCCACGATATGTCCTGACTTCTGTTTGCGCATTTGCGCTACCACTCTTTGCGTGATGAAAAAGTAACCCGCAACATTCGTGCCAATCATCAA
>JBAVTY010000859.1:0-4060 GCA_049696495.1 Candidatus Nitrosopolaris sp. | reverse complement strand
CGTCGCTTCACTTCACTTCTGTTGTTATTTGTGCAAATATGTGGATCTTATCGTTAGATTTCGATCACTGACGGAACGAAATGTCCGTCCATGTGGTAGATGAAAATAGCCCGTGTGTGCATAACTTGATGCTATTATTGTTTACAGTATATAATGCCAAACTCAAAATACCAATTGAAAGTAGACGTAATGGTAATCGGCAAGCAATCATGCCCGCTCCACCAAATGTAGATATTATTAGAAATCCAATGGGCGAACAACTAGAATGATCAAACAGCTGTGTGCGGGCGACTGGTTATCCGCAATCCTGGAAATACTTCAAGTGCCGACATATGGATGTCATATAACCTTGCAATCGATCCAGGAGAAGAGAAAAACGTAGCAGATCAACATCCAGATGTTTTACAGAAGATGGTTGCCGCCTATACGAAATTTGTTAAAGATGTAGGTGTTGTTATCTCAAGGGGATGGGCATATGAATAATAATGAAATAGTGAAGCGAATTTATTCCCATTAATAAATGCACACACTATCCTATTGAATCTGCTGTTAACATATATGGAAGATGCTTTGAAGTTCCAATCCAGCTTCAGGCTAGACCATAATCCTACTATTATTTTCTATACAGCAACTCCCTGATATTGCGTTTCTGAAGTAGTAGTCTAGTTTCTAAACATTCCATTTTTCTATTCAGAGGATCTAGGATCTATAAAGCATATCAACAAGATGGGACGAAAGTTATACTGGGTCAAAAGAAGTGAAGTCCAACATATATGAACTAAACAATCTCCTCGCTGAACTTGAGGATCAAGGCAGGTACTTCATAGATTTTATAAGCACAAGAGGTATTCAGGCTGGTATAATACGATTACACGCTGGTGAAAATGATACTCAAGAACCGCATACAGTTGATGAGGTCTATTATGTTATTGAAGGCAATGGCTTTATCAGACTAAATGGAAAAGATCATCAAATCAGACAGGGAACATGCATTTTTGTTCCTGCCAAAGCCGACCACAGGTTCCATGGGAATAAGCAAGACCTTGTAATATTTTATGCATTAGGTGGAAGAAGCTAAATTGATAATCAAGCCTGTTAGCCTAAGCGCTTTATCAGTCGCCAGAACTTTTTCTCACTTTGAGAGATATTTCACAGTCTAGAAATTATATGCCTCCATTGCTGTATATTTCTATTATAACACTGCATAATCATTTTGATATTTTCTTGTATTATTCATGGTATTTGCATTTTTGATCATTCGAAAGATCTGATATCTGTTCTTATCTGATATCACCTAGTACTAGATTGTAACTAGAAAATATTTAACTTCATTCTGTAAAGCATAAGATTGTTGAACGAACGTATTAGTGTAGCAGTGGACTCCGAAATGAAAGGACTCATTTCCGATCTTCAAACCTTAATCAGACAACCAAGCATTTGAGCAAAAAACTGGGCTTGAATGAGTGTGCCAACTTATACCAAATAGCATTTGTTTTCTAATTAAATCTTGATTAAATGGTCTTATATTTTGTACAAGAAAGACTATTTCCAAGAGGTTTTTGGAGATGAAAAGATATCACCTTGCAAGTATTAGTTAGAAAATTTATGCTAATTGGGATAGTATCGCAGATTATGGTAAAAGCAGGGATAAAGTCTGAAGTGTTGAGTCTCGGTGGTTATGACAAGGATCAGTCTACGGCGAAGTTAGATCGAGTGTGAATCTTAACGCGAAGGCGGCAGCTAGAACCAATATCGATCAACCTTTTGTAAAACTGGTTACAGATTGTGCAGCGGAAGCTTTTGGAACAGAACTTATTATTAGCGTCTCATCTGCTCGAACTGGACCTATGCACTCCTTTGTTAAAATGCTAGATGCCACATGTATCTCTGTAGGAAGCACTTTCATTTACACACAAATCTATTCAACTAATGAATTCGCAAGAACTGATCTCCTTAATAAGGCAACTAAATGTATTGCTGCCATCATAGAAAAGTTCGGTAGACCATTATACGCAGTTTAACAATTTGTACTGCTTATAACACGAAAAGATACTATGTAGATTTGCGATCTCTATTTACACACTTCTGATTGAAGCGAATTAATTATTTCCTTTTGAGCTTGAAAATAACTATCTGCAATTTCTATAAGAATTTGAATTGTATCCTCTTGATATTCATTGATTACTTGTGTCTTACAGGAAATATCTCTTCCTAGTTCCTCTATTGTTCTGTTGTGGTTATTTTTTGGTGTCATCTAGTGTTTCATTAACTGACTGATGTTGTTCTGCTAAGAACGATTTTAGTCAGGATCTCCTTTGTATTAATGTTATCCTTGGATCCTTTTTTTGTTCACATGACACGGTTGGTATGCAAGCCAGATAAAAAACATCAACACACTCTGATTCTGACTGCTAACTGAGCTCTAGGTATTTACTCAGGCGATACGATTGCTATACATACCACAGAAAATGTTGGACGCAGGCTAATGGCCAAGAAGATAAAAACAATTACATCAGTATGGATGGTTGGACAACAGGTATGTGGTGATATCTTTACATCAGAAAAAGTATTTGGTAGGTATGAAATAAGAGAAATGAAGCAGGGAGCAACAACTAGAAAAGCTTGACCTAGATAATCTGAATGTAATCTGTCCTTGACAATTATGCAATAAATGGAGACGGCGATTTTGGTTTGTTATCTATAGAGGATGACTCATTTAAACACGCCTTTTTTCATGTGCGAGCCACATCTATCGCATGTCCTGCCGTTGACTTTACTGCCACAGCTTAAACATAGATAGCTTGGTTTCGTTTCGTTGCTGCTACGACCACCGTAATATCCTTCTTGTTCATCATTAAACCCAAATTCCTTCCATTTTTTTCTTTGAATGTATAAGATTACTACTATAAACATGAACATATTTGATATGAATCCTATCACAAAACCAAGAAAATAAGTCGCTAACATGCTTGCTCCTATAATAGGTACAACAACCAACAGCCAGCGTTGAAGCAGTCTAACGTTAAACATTACGATATAAATAGCAATTATAGGATAAAAAGAGACACCCACTTTTATCCATTTACTTGATAAAACAGCGGCACTGGATAGCATTAGGTTTTACAAATGATGCAATGTTTCGAATTCAGTCTGCCAATACAGGAATGAATTTCTCCGAGACAGCAACGAACGGTCTCCCCTATCTCCCCTATTTGGGACTAGATAAAAAGAAGTTGATAATTAGGAAACCACCCGATGTTTTCTGGAAATTTATACTTCGAATATGGATACGAATAATCCATCACAGTGATAAAAGTGTATGTGTGTAATTACGTCAACGAAAATTATGATTTTAAACACCAGTATCCAATTGAGGCCATATCATCTACTATATTCGCTCCAAACGGAAAAGAACCTAATACAATTACCTAATACTGATAATTCAGTAATTCATCTATAACAGTCATACACTGTTATGCTGCTAAGTGTTTTCCTTTCTATCGCAATCGAAGGTGTAACAACACAACCCAATACCAAGAAGAACCTTGTTTCAGCACTGAATCGTAAATGGCAGAAGTTGACGGTTTCCGCATCTTAAATATTAGTGTAAAACAGAGAGCAGCTGTTTACAAGAGTAAACGAAAAATTCTTTATCTGATAAATTGTCTTGAAGCATTAGCGTAGTTTGATCCCTGACGACTATGTTAGAGTCCATATCACTGTCTCATCAACTCCAAGATTATGTCCTAGATCAGTCGATTCTACCAACATCGGGGGATAATTCTTCTTGTCTGTCCTATCTTTACGTCTAGCTTAGATTTGGGCCTAGCTATGTATTAGGCATAGCTGGGTCTCTAATTCTGCCAACAGCAAGTTAGAATGCGGACAAATTATGAATAAAAATTTTCAAGCGGCGCTTTTCCAATAATTCTTCTCCTACTTGCCATTAGACTATGTGAAAAAAAGCCTCAATATCTAGAAGGATTTGCTAACATTCTAATGTGCCGTTCTTAAAAAGGAAAGAACGATTTAATGATTATGGATTTTGTAGCTGGAGGAT
>JBAVTY010000858.1:0-10500 GCA_049696495.1 Candidatus Nitrosopolaris sp. | reverse complement strand
CTGTCGCTTGAAGTATGATTGTATATTTCTGATACATGGCATACTAGTTCAAACCCCTTATCTGTGCTGAATTTATACAGTTTATGGTCGTCATATCCTGAATCACCTGCCACGTAACGTACTTTGGTTGGAAGTGAAGATGCAGTATCACTAAAGATGATGATTGCTGCAATACATATAATTCTACTAATAATACTTGTGATGTTATGACTATATGGGAAATACTCGGCAAAAGATGGGCGCTCATGATTTTGAAGAACCTTAGCACAAAAGAAGTGATTCGCTTCAACGAACTAAAGAAAACACTACCAGGAATAAGCAGTACTGTACTCTCGGTAAGATTGTTAGAACTGGAGCGTGAGGGCCTTGTCACAAAAAAAATTTATACGGAAATACCTCCGAAAGTCGAATACGCATTAACTATACGTGCCAAAGAGCTTGAAGTTATTCTTAAGGAACTAGCGAGATGGGCCAGTCGGTGGAAATCTTCTGGTACTCCAAAGACCATGACAACGATTGCGGTGGGGAAAAAACAGTCCTAGAAATCACGCCTTCGGTTTGCAATGCATAACCGCAATCATTTACAAAAGTCATCTAAGCAAAAAAGAGATCGGATAGTAAACGTTGGATTGGCTGCAAGGGCTTCTCAAATATACGGTTATCAGGATCAAACACAAGCTGAATAAGAATTCATGCATCATTCAGAGTTAGAGCTGAGAATTACAAAGTCATTAGTCACTACCCACGTGCCATTATTTCTGAATAAACCGCCTATGAATTCAGAATTAAGCTACGATATATCGTCAAGGCAAGGGTTCAGCGTTTTTCGTTCGTGTCCATGACTTTATCGAAGGCATTTTTCCAGCCTTTAGGACCTATCCCTGGAAGTTTGACAATATTTTTGATCTTTAGTGCCGACCAAGCCTTATCTGGCCTTTGGACCAACATTGGGACATCCATATGATGTAACATCGGAGCATCGTTTAGGCTATCACCTATTCCGAAAAAAATAACCTCCTGTGAAAACTCCTCTCTAAAGAGTTGTAATAATATCCTTACTGCTTTGCCCTTATCGTTGCCTGCAGTAACATCGAAAAATCGTCCACCGTGAATTACTTTCAGACCAATCTCCCGAGCTCTTCTAGTGAATGTCTTTATATCGTTCTGGTCTATTAGCAGGATAGTTTCGCCATAGTTTCTATCTGCCATCCTTCGGGCATACGATGGCCTTAAGCCCGTGATACTAGAAAGTTTTTTGAGTGAAACGTCTGCGACTCCCTTGAATTCTATTTTAAAATTCTCCCTTATAATATTCAGTTTTCTCCTAATCATATATGCAGGTTTACCAAGTTCAATTATGATATAATTTCCGATTTTTTTATGATTCTTCACAATCAACATAGACGAAGGACTGAAGTAATCTACAGGAATCATAACTGCACCCCCATTTTCGACTATTAAAGGCTCCCTCAGTCCGATTTCCTCTCTAATTTTCTCCTGCTCAGCAAAGGTCTTAGCAGAGCAGAAAATTACCGGTATGTTACTATCTTTTAATTTCCGAATTAGTCCTTTCGATAGATCGTATTTTCCTGTAATGATATCGGTTAGAGTACCATCTATGTCAGTAAAGACCACCTTCTGCGCCAACAAACAAATGCAAACACATTCAATTTGTTAAGGTATCGATCAATGTACACAAAAAAATAGGCCCTATCCGCCAGCATCACTGCTGGTTCCATTGAGAAGATGATCATATTATTGAGTTGAGGTATTTGGATGCCTATTTATGGTCCGACTACAGTATTATTCTAATTTAAAACTGCGTGCTGTTGGAGTCTTGTCTGTAGTAGCTTAGCAATTTGATCGAAAATTTTGAACGAACCAATCATTGCTTCGATTTTATGCGTATCTGAAATTGCGTTTGTTTCTATAATTATATGATCCCATATTATTCTTACATTGATCTGAAAGCTGTTATCTTCATTTATCCATTGCAACACATAACTGGTTTCGCTTTCCATTAATCCTATCCACCTAATTCTGCTAAACCATCTGCCATTTAATTTTCGTACTATCTCTTTTGCCTCTATACCTGATGGAATATATGCTTGCAGTAACTGTTTATACTCGCTTGGCCTTCGATTTTCAGCAGTGGACACGCTCTTCTGTTCGCTATTGTTCAGCTTGTAACCGTGCTCCGATCTCCTGATTAGCCCAAGATGCTCAAGTCTGCCTAATGCTCGTGTGAGGCTCTGTTGATGTAAATTCAGTTTTCGCATTAAACCTTTGAATGAGTAATAAGATCCAGTCTGTTGGTTTAGCAACGACAGAATTTTGCTGTCATTGTTATGGAACTCTTCTAGGAATGGGAACTCGTCAGTCGTTCGAATCTCCTCGCCAAGGAGCAAATTTGTAGAAATCTTTGGAGTAGAAAATCTCAGGTCCTTGCCATCTTGAAATTCTTTAACTCCGGAATGAATATTTTCACTTGACTTTGTCGATGCACTTGCGCTGTCAATACCGCTATCCGTCTCAGATATCTTTTCCACTTACTAAATATATTTATCACTATCTGAATATAAATAGGGTGGTAAGAATTCGAAAACTTGGTTAGATGATTCTTACTAGATAGATCTATATTCATCAAATATGTTTCCTATATTTGATGGACGGAGGTGCTTAATACGTCATAAGCGCGTAGAGCTTGCGTAATGGGTATCTATACCGGCTAATTACTGGATAATTTTGCTCATCACAGGTTTAGCTTAAAAGTGGTTGCTTCAGCTAAACTATTGGATGATGTCCTTAGAACTGAAAGGAATGTTGATGTACGGGAAAGACTTCTGCTTGTTAAACGTGTACGAGTGAATAACGAAAAAACAGCTAGAGTGGCCTAAAGGTCAAAGAGAAGCGTTTCAAACTAGACATAACCAAATATCTGTTGAGGAACGTTAGTTAGTAAATTAATATTATTGAGTATAACCAAACTTACGTAATCCCATCTGTCGTTGACATGAGATGTGGTTTATCATGATTGTTGGACCAGACCATCCAGTACACTGAAATGAGATAAAGTAAATCAATGTAAAATATTGGGATCGGAATCAGGCACAGAACGTTCTATCCAAGGAGAAAATACTTGAGAAAAATAAGATGAGCGGTGGTAAGCTCACTTTTTTGTCATCCGCAGAACGTCGACCTGGCCGCTATGCAACCAGTCTTTAAGCTCCCCGTGCGTCGGTTTTGCATCATGGTGCCCCGATAGACCAAGATGCAAAAGAACGTAATTAACTTGATTCAGCAAAGGCTTATTTGCTTCATCACCCTTCCGTGCCTTCTGAGTCAAATCGGAGGGAACAGTTGCCCACCACTCAGTAAAACTTCTCTTCCCAGTGTTTTCACTTTTTGAACCGAATCCTTTTGGCATTGTCATGGTAATAAAATATATTAATTCAGTCTTTTTAAGGGTTTGCTTGAGTTAACAAAATCGATGTTGAAATTCTACATTCAGAGAATAACAAGGCAGAAAATTGTTCCGTATGCACATTCAAGGAAGAATATTTCGACTATGATCAAATAATAAAAGTAGATATCTCCGGCTGCCACACATAAAGACGTCATTCTATAATGGGTCTGTGAACAAATTTTTAGCTTCTTCGATAGAAGTGTCAGACCCAGGCACGATAATATCGGATTGAATGATTTCTTTATGCTCAAGTGGAAGCCCATCTTTTTTTACCAATCCCAGTACCTCTGACACTCTTTGAGAGTACTTTTTCTCCCCTTGTTTGCGCAATTCAATAATTTTTATTAATTCATTATCTATCTTACTTATCTTCTTGGCAGTACGATTATCTACGCTGAACTGGCCGTGTCCTATGACTCGAACAATCGTATACCTGCTCTTCTTTGTTCCGGACACGTTATGCCTATTTGTCTTCTTTTTGAATCTCTTTTGTTTGGCATTTGAACCTTTTCTCCTGGTGTTTGACTTTACTTCCTTCTTCATTCGGCAACCACGGGTTCTTCTTGTTCATCCGTCTTTTGCTCTTCTGTCTTTTGTTCTGTAATCTCTGGTTGGTTTTTTTTCTTTTTGACGCTCGCGGCCTTTAATTTCGCTAATTCTTCCTCGACTGAGCTTTTTACTGTCATTTTCTGAAGTTCTCCTTCGATATCATTATCAGTACCGTTTGTTGTCGACGTGTAATCTGTGAGAACACCTGAATCTATCATTTCGTCTAACGCCTGAGCTTTTGCCTTCATTTTTTCTGTTTTATCTTCTGCTCTGCTCATAGCCATGCCAACGTCAGCCATTTCTTCCGAGATTCCCGTGACGTTTTCTTTGATCCGCACTTGCGCTTCAGCTGCAGAAAATTGCGCTTTTATAACCTCCTTTTTCGATTTAAATTCCTCAACTTTAGTAGAGAGACGCCTTTCCGTATCTTCCAACTTTTGCTGCTCCGTCTGAATCTCTGTAATTTGTTTATCCAAACCTTGTGCCTGGAGTAAGTTAGCGTTCTTCCGTTCTAGGGCTAACTTTGCCAAATCCTCTCTGTTTGACTCCATAGCACGCCGCGCCTGCTCATCCAAGATTCGAACATTATCCCAAAGCTTTATCTTCTGCATCTCCAGTCGCTTTTTGGCCGTTACCACTTCAGCGATATTCTTGCGTAACCTGTTTAGAGTTTCAACCTGCCGCGTATATGAATAATCTAATGCCTCTTTCGGGTCTTCATATTTGTTTAGTAGCGTGTTTACCTTTTGTTTGAAAAGAGTAGAAAAACGGTTTGTAATTCCCAATCTTATAAAATGTGGTGATTCGTTATATTATTGTATCATTATAATTTTTGAGACATGACTTGGCTAGATGGAAGACGATTATGCATTTCTTCTATTAGAAAAAACCCATGAAATTTCTCGTAAATTTTTATCGATATTTAGCTCGTAGATTTAATGACTCTCATCTTACAGCAAAAAGCTATTGATCATTACCAAATATTAGTAACGTTAATAAGCTTACCTAGAGTATTATTTGCAGAATGGGCGAATACCTTAGAGAAACGCTCGTCTTCAGGTATGGTGGAGTAAATTCACTTGTGTTGTCATGTCTTGCAACAATGGTCCGCTCAGGAGCAGAAAACAACTTGGTTGATGAAAAAATATGAGAGCCAAGACTAGTGGTAAGAGACCAATCTCAGCAAACAAAGATGAAGGAGACAACAATGATTTTGCAGCTTTGAAAAACGCTCTAAATTACTCCTTAGATATCCTCAAGGTTAATAACGAGACAGAAATTGGAAGACAGATTGCAGAATTGGCAGCTAAGCGACTCCCACAAAATTGGAGTAGTGGCGGCAAATGGCTGACTGTCACAAAAATCATTGCAGACATTTGTGCTGAAAACGATAGGCACATATTCAGTCAATCTGGGTTATACGATTTTCTTACTTTGGCAACCAGACAAATGGATGAAAAGCATGGCAATGTATTCGCATCAAAGGAGATCGTGTTTAAGATATACAGAGACATTATGGAAAACTATCAAAGTGCCAATACATCTTTGAAAGCAAATTTCCCTAAAATCATCGTTGATATGGTTTCAGTTCTTATGAATGGAAGGGACACAATTGGAAGGGACGTAGGTGCCCATGGCATAGAAAGATACTACCAGACCAGAAAATCAGAAATATTGCCCATCAAAAAAGAATCTGGCAAATCAATAGACACTCTTGAGAAAGATTACGATCTTATTGAGAGTTTAAATCAAATTACCGGACGCGAAAAGTCGGAGCTACTAGAATCGCTTAGTAAGCTGGACAGCACAGACGTAGGGAAATTAAGTGACCTTTGCCTCAATTATAGCAAGCTGCAAAAGTACAGTAGATTAATAACGTCTGAAGGAAAATTTAAGAACGAGGTAGAAAATGAATTAGGAAGAAAACTTACTTATAACCAGCTCCAGCATGCAAGTGTATCAGTTAGAAAATCGAGAACTTACATCGAAAACGTTTTGGATGGTAAATTTGTGCCACATGGTTCTCATGGAATTAATCATGTCAGACACAACCTGGAATATGGGTATCAGTTAATGGGCTTGATTGAACGTAGGAAACGTGGGTCTCAGAAGTCTCATTAGCCCGAATTGGTAACAATCCAAGGAATAGATGAAGGAAACCCCATAATTATCAACGTGTAGTAGAATGGTCAGTTGGAGCTATATCGTGACATGTAAAAAATGTGGGTACATATCAACGGAAAAGCTAACTGAATCAAAAGCAAGGGAGCATTTGCGTTCACACTTAGGCGGTCCACAGAATTGCACACGTGGACATATCAAACTGATGAAGGTCAGAGCCTGAATAGTTCGTGAGACAGCTACTCCTAGCGAAAGGATAAACGGTCAAACTACATTGACTGTTATAAATCGACGTGTCGTGCTCTACAATTTCCGACATAGTTGACATCCAAATGTTCATGTATTATTACTGATCGTTTTTGGCATACTTAAATCAAAATCACGCATCTGACTCAGGAGTGTGCTCACATCTCTGAACACACTTCTAGATAAATTTAGCAAGTATTCTGCTCGGTTTAAAATATATATCGAATCAAGAGGAATGTCTAGGCTTAATTTCGAGCTTGAAAGGAGCTGGTTCAACAGAATAATCTGGTCATCAATACATATCGCTTGATCTATTAAAGGCTCATAGAGATCAGAAATTCTCTTTTTTTGTATCGCGTGTCGCTTTGGTATAGCTTGGTTATTGCGAGTCTTTGTACTCTTTTTATGATTGTCGCTATTAGACAGTTTAAGTATAGTTGCCGTATGAAATTTTATATCATAAGCATATTAAGCAATGTTTGTCCACCATCGTAGACATCCAGTCTAATTAATTTGCATTAACCATGCATACAGATACTCGAACAAACATAATAGTACTATTTCCACTAACTTCAGAAAACCCTGTATCTAATTTCCGATAAGTCGAATTATATTCCAAGGTGCCCGTTTCCTAAAGATATTGTTGAGAAAGGGTTGCAACGAAGATACTGACGAATGAGCCACGCCTTTTGCAATACAGCTTACAATTTCTAGAATTATCGAACTTTCGCTTCTTAGTAGATACTGTAATTTCTTCTAATGAAATCTGGAAGGGTCATTATGCCTGCTCAATGCCATTTAGTTATAGGCTTAAAAACTATCCACGCCGGTGTTTGCAGCTCCTGTCGTTAGGTTTGTTGCGCCCAGTGTGTCAATCCTCCATAAACATCAGCCATAAACGCCGAAAATGTATTCTGCATTTTACGAAAAGATCTGATGCATTAAATATATCGTTATATCCGCTACCTGGTCATTGTAAAGTGAAGGACGAAAAATAAGCGACGGTAATCAATATAATATCGGCGTTATCTTTCCTTTATTCAACATTCTACGATTAGCTAGCTATGGCGTTGTTGATGATATTATAAATACTCCTGAAATTACAGTTAGATAGGATCCCAATATGATACGAGCTAAGAAGGTGAAGCATCATAACAAGGCGATCACATCCTCACAGATGTATCAGATAGAGGAGAAGGCACATACTCATTTTGGATTCCATCGCATACATATGATGGAGAACGCAGGTCATGGGATAGCTGACTTTGTGAATGCCAGGCGTAAGAAAAGATCTGGCGTGAAAACACGTCTTGTTGCAGTGTGTGGCACTGGCAACAATGGTGGAGACGCGTTTGTGGCAGCTAGACATCTTAGCGGATATCCTGGTTATGCGATTGCTGTGATATTATTGGGCCGTCAGGCCGATCTACGGACTGAAGAGGCACGGATCAACTGGGAAATCATAAGCAAAATGGATTCAGTAGAGACCAGTTTTTGCGACCAATTCGATGGAAAACTCAAAATGAAAATTTCCAAAGCACATGTCATCCTTGATGGAATATTTGGTACAGGCATCAGAGGCGAGATCCGTGACCCACAAGCATCAGCAATACAATTGATAAACAAATCAGATGCATGGGTTATTGCCGTCGACATCCCTTCAGGATTGGATCCCAATACCGGTAAAGTTGGCAGAAACTGTATCAAGGCTGATGCTACTGTAACTTTCCATAGGCTCAAGACTGGTCTTCTAAACAATGGAAAACATACTGGGGATGTTTGTGTTGAACATATAGGAATACCCAAGGAATCAGAGAGAGGAATCCTGAGGTGATTTTATGACGCTAAAAATAGTGCAAATCCCGGTAGGTCAAATGGCTAATTTCACATATATCTTGACTGATGAAAATAGTGGAGAATCTGCAGTTATAGATCCGTCTTGGGAATTGGAAAAAATTTTTGCCTTCTTAGAGAAGAATGGCTGGAAAGTAAAATACATTATTAATACTCATACGCATTTTGATCATATACTTGGTAATGAACAAGTTGCTGCAGTAACGGGGGCAAAAATTATACAGCATAAAGACTCGACTGAAACGTATGACATTCCTGTAGAAGACGGACAGATAATTCAAGTCGGGAAGATCATGATAAGGATCGTGCACACGCCAGGGCATTCAAAAGATAGTATGTCTCTTGTGGTTAACAATGAGTTAGTATTGACAGGCGATACTCTATTTGTCGGAAATTGCGGCAGAGTTGACCTGCCTGGAAGTGATGCATCGGAGATGTATGACAGCTTATTCGAAAAGATAGCAAAATTAGAAGAATCACTAGTAGTCTATCCTGGTCATGATTATGGATCGAAAAAGACTTCGACGATTGGTGAAGAAAAGAGAACCAGTACAGTACTGAAAGCTAGATCTAGAGCAGATTTTGTGCGGTATATGGCAAGTGCTGATGAGTGATTGTCGAATAATCAATATCCCGACATTCGAGTGATAAATCAAGTTGATTCTACGATAACCAGATTTGCAACCAATTCACCATTATTTATCTGTGTTATATCGTATACAGATACAAGCCTTATTCCTGGCATTACGGCAGCAGGTGCAAACGAAGATTTTGTGAAATATACACCAGCGGCTGATACCGAATTATTGTATTACGGTTGTTGCAAATGTATTGATAAGGTTCCCATCACCCCTGAAGGAAATCCCACTCCGGCTATCATTACAAGAGCTGCCCTTCAATTAGCCGATATACCCTTTCAAGTAGTTGACGCCGGTTCAAAAATAAAACCTTCTATCCCATATCTTTCGTTCGGAATAGGTCCTGGCTACAACATCGAATCCGGCATAGCAGTCGATGCTACTGATGTTAATAGGGCTTTCGAGTATGGGCTCATTTTAGGAAAACAATTGGGTAAATATAACGATCTGATAGTTTTAGGCGAAAGCATCCCTGGCGGCACTACCACGGCGTTGGGAGTTCTTCAGGCGCTCGGCATCGACGCAGAGTTTAAGGTAAGTAGTAGTATGCAAACTAATCCTCATCATCTTAAAAACAGGGTAGTCAAGCACAGTCTACAAAAATCAAAGATATCATTTGGCGAATTAAAAAATGATCCTTTGAAAGCCATAGCTTTTTTAGGTGACCCAATGATGCCATCTGTCGCAGGAATATCAGAAGGTGTATTAGCTGTTGGAGGGAGAGTTCTTCTCGCAGGAGGGACGCAGATGGCAGCAGTGTTGGCCATTTTGAAATCACTTGGCCTGAAAATGACGGAACTTTGTATTGGGACTACAGTGTATGTAGCATATGATTATTCTTCAAACCTAGCTGCGCTTGTAAACTCAATTTCTACCGAAGTTCCAGTCTTTGCAGCCGATTTGCATATGGGAAACTCGATTATTCCAGGGTTAAAGGCTTTTGCAAGGGGATTTGTAAAAGACGGTGTGGGAGCTGGTGGTACATCAATAGCTGCAATGCTAAAATCAAAAGGAAAAATTAATGGAAATATCCTATTAAAAACAATCGAGAAGGAGTATGAATGTCTATCGCAAGGTGGCTGACATTAGCAGTCACTGTATTCAAGACAGACGAGTTCCCTACAATAGCTGGTCGGTAAAGAATCTTTATTACGCGCCACTTCACTCTAATTATAACTAGTACAGAACGATGACGATAATGACAGTCCACCTATTAGTCTGACTAAGATGCCATACAGACGAAGATGAAGAGCAACCGGACTACCGAGTTCTGCAGTGCTCATAATATGCTCCGGCCGGGATTTGAACCCGGGATCGTCGCCTTGAGAGGGCGAAATGCTTAACCGGCCTACACCACCGGAGCGCTGGTTTAAGAATCGATTCTCTCGAATCTTCATATAAAACTTTTGCGCAGCGAGGGGTTGTTGCCTAATTCGTTTTAATCAAATGTAAATACGATTTCACAATTTTCGATTTAGCTTAGAAGGGGTATGCATCCCCTTATTGACCTGCAATCATAAGAGAAGAGGTGGTTATTGGCCATGTTATCACCTAGCACATACCCTGGAACGAGACATGCTTATCAAAAATATAGTCTCGTTGGTCAAAGAATATCCTCCTGTTCGT